>CAMTXY010000270.1:0-10780 GCA_947085795.1 uncultured Actinomycetes bacterium
AGTGATCTGCGTGATGATGTCCGACAGTCCCATATCTACCTCTTCATGTCGTATCTTGCCGTGCTTTCCACGCAGGCGCGGCTATTGTTGCATCGACTGGAGACAATAACCTGCAGATTCAATACACTCAAGCGCGGATGTTCAGCCCATGTCGGCAACGAAGCTCTCGACAACGAAATCGCTGACGCGACACGACACGACACGACGGACGCCTCATGCTCGAACCTGATCGACAGGAATCCCATGTGCTCCGCACTGGGGCTGATGCAGCCGAGGCGGTCCGGCTGTTGCGCGAGGGCCGGGTGGTCGCCGTGCCGACCGAAACGGTCTACGGCCTGGGAGCGGACGCTTCGAATCCGGACGCTGTCGCAAAGGTGTTCGCCCTCAAGGGCCGCCCGGCGGATCACCCGCTTATCGTCCACATCGGCGACGTGGACGAGCTCTCGTGGTGGGCGAGGGACATCCCTGAGGCGGCGCTGACGCTCGCGCGACGGTTCTGGCCGGGTCCGCTCACCGTCATCTTGAAACGGGGTCCCCATGTTCTCGATGCGGTCACAGGGGGTCAGGACACGGTCGGTATCCGCGTGCCCGATCACCCGCTGACACTCCGGCTCCTCGCCGAGTTCGGAGGAGGGGTGGCGGCCCCCTCGGCGAACCGGTTCGGGCGGGTCAGCCCTACGAGCGCGCAGCACGTCGAAGCCGAGTTCGGTGACGCGGTCGACTACATCCTCGACGGAGGTCCTTGTGGCGTAGGCCTGGAATCCACCATCGTCGATTTCAGTGGAACGGCCCCGAGAATCCTGCGCCCGGGGGCGGTCACGGCGGACGATGTCGCCTCGGTGCTCGGTGAAGCCGCGTTGGTCGCCGTCCACGCGAGCGAGGCGCCGTCGCCACGGGTTCCCGGCACGCTCGCATCCCATTACGCCCCCGACGCGACCGTCCGGCTTCTGCCTTTCGATGGGATCGCGAAGGCACTCGCGAGTGCCGTGCGTCAGGGCTGCAAGGTGGGTGTGATGGCGAGGGCGGTCGCTCCGGATGACGGTCTTCCCTCGATGTGCCGTTGGGTACACATGTCCGAGGAACCGGGCGGGTACGGTCGAGAGCTGTATGCCGCCTTGCGCGATCTGGATGTCTCGGATTGCGATGTCATCCTTGTCGAGACGCCCCCGTCCGCGTCGGAGTGGGAGGCGGTACGAGACAGGCTCGCGAGGGCTGCAGCAGGTACTTCTCCAGAAGACGAGAACCTGGGAACCTGAAGTCCGGCTGCGGCGAAGCGCGCCTTGGGCGATAGGACGCGGTTGGGTATGCATTGGATGTATGCTTCTGTCGTACCACCGCCGACAGGCGGCATTCCGTTTCAAGACCAACGGAGGCTGATCGCATGGACCATCATACACGCAAGCTCGTCACAATCGTCACGGAAGCCTCTATCGAGCACAAGCTCACGTCCGAGATGGAGCATCTCGGGGCGCACGGCTATACGGTCATGGATGCGAGGGGTAAAGGGACCCGCGGCGTGCGCGATGCGAGCTTCGAAGTGGACGCGAACATCCGTATCGAGGTGGTGTGCGACGAGACCGTTGCAGCGGCCATCGTCAATCACCTGAAGGAGCACTACTTCACGAACTACGCGATGATCTGGTTCATGTCCGACGTGGAGGTATTGCGTCCGACGAAGTTCTGACGATCACGACGGGGGCGGGGCTGTGGGTACTCTTGTAGGAATCATCATGGGTTCGGCCTCCGATTGGGAGACCATGCGGCACGCCGCGGAAACCCTCGAAGGGTTGGGCGTGCCGTTCGAGACGGAGGTCGTGTCGGCGCATCGCACGCCAGACAAGCTGTTCGCTTACGCTGAAGCTGCTTCGGAGCGGGGGCTCGAGGTGATTATCGCGGGAGCGGGCGGCGCAGCCCACCTGCCCGGCATGGTCGCCGCCAAGACGCCGCTCCCCGTGCTGGGTGTCCCCGTGCAGTCACACGCGCTCAATGGGCTGGATTCGCTGCTCTCGATCGTGCAGATGCCGAGAGGGATCCCCGTCGGAACGCTTTCGATCGGCAAGGCGGGTGCGATCAACGCCGCACTATTGGCGGCGTCGATCCTCGGCAACAAGCACCCGGATGTCCGTGTGGCCCTGAACGAGTTCCGCCGCCATCAGACGGAGAGCGTCCTGGCGAATCCGGACCCTCGAGAGCCGAGCGCATGATCGTCGGCGTCATCGGAGGAGGCCAGCTCGCCAGGATGATGGCGCTGGCGGGTCTGCCCCTAGGCATGGAGTTCGCGTTCCTCGACCCCGAGCCCGACGCATGTGCAGGCGCGACGGGTGAGCTGATGGTTGGGGCCTACGACGACCCGTCGATGCTCGACGCGCTCGCTCGCAAGGTCGACGTGATCACCTTCGACTTCGAGAACGTCCCGGAGAGCAGCGTTCGCGCACTTGCCGCCCGCGTTCCGTCCTTGTCATCGGCGCGCGCGCTGGGCGTGTCCCAGGACCGCCTGCGGGAGAAGACGCTCTTTCGCGAGATCGGCGTACCAACCGCTGAGTTCGCGCCCGTCGACACCATCGCCGACTTGGAGTCGGCGGTCGCCGACATCGGGCTGCCGGCCGTCTTGAAGACGCGCCGCCTCGGCTACGATGGCAAGGGCCAGGTCGTGCTCCGCTCGGTCGACGAACTCGCTTCCGGGTGGGAGGCGATCTCCGGTGCGCCCGCGATACTCGAGGCGTTTGTGCCGTTTCGACGGGAGGTGTCGGTGATCGCGGTCCGGGGGCGAGACGGTGAGACGGCCTTCTACCCACTTTCAGAGAACACGCACCGCGACGGCATCCTGCGCCTCGCCGCGAGCAGGCCTGGAGACCCGGCGACGGATGCGGCGCGGAAGCTGGCCGCCCGGCTGCTGGAGGAGCTGGAGTACGTTGGCGTGCTTGTCCTGGAGTTGTTTGACACGGACTCGGGTCTCGTCGCCAATGAGTTCGCGCCACGCGTCCACAACTCCGGACACTGGACCATCGAGGGCGCGCAGACCAGCCAGTTCGAGAACCACTTGCGCGCGGTGTCGGGGCTGCCGCTGGGGGATACGTCGCCGATAGGGCCTGCGGTCATGTTGAACATCGTGGGCGAGGCGCCGGACACCGAAGCGGTGCTGGCGGTTCGTGGTGCGCACCTGCATCTCTATGGCAAGGAGCCGCGCCCGGGCCGCAAGATCGGGCACGTCACAGTGCGGTCGACGGAGGGTGCGGGTCTCGAAATCGCCGTGCAGGAGCTGCTCGCCCTCTCCGGAGTCGGTTGAGACCGACGGGTTGAGACCTACGCGATCGCAGCCACGATTGCGGTTCGGGCGTTTTGGGGAAAGAGGAGAGTGGTTGTTTCGGCGTTCACGAATACCCGCACGCTCGATGGTGATCGAGGTCGCCTGATTCGGGGAGACGAGTAAGAGATGATGGATGGATACGACCGGGGATTCGGTTACGGCTACGACATGATGGGCGGCGGTCTGGGCTGGATCGCCATGTTGTTCTTCGTGTTGCTGGTGCTCGTGGGAGTCGTGCTGCTGGTGGTCTGGGCGGTGCGCTCCTCGACGGGAAGCGGCCACTCGACGACCGGTGCGGCGCCCCCGGCGTCCACGGGTCACGATGAAGCAGTCGCAATCACCAAGAAGCGTCTCGCCACAGGCGAGATCACCTCGGAGCAGTACGAGGAGATCATGCGCACCCTTGGCGGGTAGCCCACGGTCGTCGACTTGGATGATCCGGATGAGTATCAGGGGATGGTGGCAATGAGCAGGAGAGCGAACCTGGCGTTCGGAATCGTGCTCGTCCTCGTGGGCCTGGGTGGCATCGTCGCCACGAGCGTGCTCCATCAGGTCTACTACTTCGGCGGTGTGGGCTGGCGTCCAGCCGAAATCCCCGGCGACGGCCGGAGGCCGGTCATGATGGGCGAGGTGGACGCCATGTTCATCGAGCAGATGATCCCGCATCACGACGACGCGATCGCCATGGCCGACCTCGCGCTCACGCGTGCCGAGCGTCCCGAGATCAAGCGATTGGCCGAGGACATCAAGCGCACCCAGACGGACGAGAACGCTCGCATGCGGCTTTGGTACCGCGAGTGGTACGGTACGGACGTGCCCACCTCCACCTCCGGCCGAGGTGGCATGATGCGCGGCCGAATGATGGACGGCGGTCTGGTGGACATGGAGGACCTTGCGGACGCGGAGTCCTTCGACAAGACGTTCATCGAGCAGATGATCCCGCACCACAGGGTGGCCATCATGATGTCCCGGATGGCGGGGGCGGCGTCAGGCCGTCCGGAGATCCGCGATCTGACGGATTCGATAGTCCTGTCGCAGGGCGCGGAGATCGAGAAGATGCAGGACTGGTATCGGGAATGGTACGGGCGTTGACGTGCACGCCATGAATCACGCGGATGGGCACACGCGCGAGGAACACGAGACGCACGCGAGCCATGTGAGTCACGATCGCCACGAGGGCCACGACCCCGGGATGTTCCGCGAAAGGTTCTGGTGGTCGCTGGCTCTGACCGTGCCGGTGGTCTTCTGGTCGATGCACATCCAGGAACTCCTCGGTTATCGGGCGCCTGTGTTCCCGGGGTCGATGTGGATTCCCGCAGCGTTCGGTACGACCGTCTTCGTCTATGGCGGTCGGGTGTTCCTACAGGGGGCCTGGCGGGAGCTGAGGGCACGGCTGCCGGGGATGATGACCCTCATTTCGCTTGCGATCACGGTGGCGTTCGTCTTCTCGTGGGTGGTGGATCTCCGGCTCGTGCGCGCCGAGGCGCTGTGGTGGGAGCTGGCCACCCTGGTGACCATCATGTTGCTCGGCCACTGGATCGAGATGCGCTCCGTCTCGCAGGCCCAGGGGGCGCTACAGGAGCTGGCGAAGCTCCTGCCGGACACGGCCATACGCATCACGGACGCAGGCGAGGAGACCGTCGCCATCGCGGAGCTGCGCGATGGCGACCTGCTTCTCATACGCCCCGGCGAGAGCGTGGCGGCCGACGGGGTGGTCATTGCGGGCGCGAGCGACGTCAACGAGGCGATGATCACGGGCGAATCGCGGCCGGTCGGCAAGCGGGAAGGCGACGCGGTCATCGCCGGGACCATCAACGGCGAAGGCTCCCTGCGAGTGAGGGTGACCGAAACCGGCGAGGACACCAAGTTGTCAGGCATCATGCGACTGGTTGCTGATGCCCAGACGTCCAAGTCACGGGCGCAACACCTCGCCGATCGGGCGGCCCAGTTCCTCACTATCGTGGCCATCGTCGCGGCCGTACTCACGTTCGTCGCCTGGCGCCTGCTCGGTGCAGGGCTCGATTTCACTGTCGTGCGCGTCGTGACGGTGCTCGTGATCGCGTGTCCGCACGCGCTGGGGTTGGCCGTCCCGCTGGTCGTGGCGATTTCGACGACCCTGGGCGCCCGGGGAGGGCTTCTCGTGCGCGACCGCCGCGGGCTCGAAGAAGCACGGAACCTGGACACCGTGATCTTCGACAAGACGGGGACGCTCACCTTAGGGGAGTTCCGTGTGGTCGAGATCGCCACGGCCGAGGGCATCACCGGGGACGAAGCACTCCGGATCGCCGCCGGGGTGGAGTCGGAGTCCGAGCACCCGTTGGCCCGGGGCATCGTCAGGACCGCCGAGGAACGGAAGTTACCGGTTCCTCGGCCGGAAGGATTCCGGGCGCTGCCGGGTAGAGGCGTGGCCGCCACGGTGGAAGGCGTGGAGTATCACCTCGGCGGACCCGCGTTGCTGAGGGTCGGGAACGCGAAGATCAGCGCGGAGCTGCGGGAGGTCACACGACGGGCCGCAGCGCGTGGTCAAGCCACAGTTAACCTGTTGCGTGACGGCGAGGTGTCAGCCGTCTTCGCCGTGGCCGACGCGGTGCGGCCCGAGAGCCGCGACGCGATCAGGGCTCTTCACGCGCGCGGCATCGAGGTGGCGATGCTCACTGGTGACGCGCAGGCGGTGGCCGATGCCGTGGCCGAGGAGTTGGAGATCGACACCGTCTTCGCCGAGGTGCTGCCCGAAGACAAGGTCGCCAGGGTGCGAGAGCTCCAGGAGCAGGGGAAGAAGGTGGCCATGGTGGGCGACGGCGTGAACGACGCTCCCGCACTGGCCACGGCCGACATCGGGATCGCCATCGGCGCCGGGACCGATGTCGCGGTGGAGGCCGGGCACATCGTGCTCGTGCGATCCGATCCGCGCGACATCCCCCGGATCGTCGCCCTGTCCCGAGCCACGTACCGCAAGATGCTGCAGAACCTGTGGTGGGCCGCCGGGTACAACATCGTCGCGATTCCGCTCGCCGCAGGGGTTCTCGTGTCCTTCGACATCCTTCTGACGCCGGCGCTGGGCGCGGTGTTCATGTCCACGAGCACCGTGATCGTGGCGGTCAATGCGCAGCTGCTGCGGCGGGTCGAACTGTAGGATTCGACGTCGCACGTGCAGCAAGCGGAGCGGCATCTGGCGGCGCGCTACAGGGGGCGTGACCCGTGCGGTCAACGCGGTGCCGATATCCCTCGACGCTCATCCCTGCGTAGGATAGTCGCTCATACCGCCGACGTGGTTAATTCGAAGGTGAATCATCGGGGGTCCTGCGGTTCGGCGCGTCTTTCTCAGCCGGGAGGTCGCAATGTCGCTGTCGCGCCTGGCGCGGGGTCATCGACAACGGCTGGGTCGAGTACACTGGCCCACTCACGCTGTCCGACGGCACGCACACGCTGAAGGCGCGGTCCTTCGACGAGGCCGGTAACGAGAGCGCTACGGCGGAGGAGACCGTCAAGATCGACACGCAGGCGCCGGTGACGACATGTGCGCCCGACCGCGCGCCCGACCATGGCGGCTGGTACACCTATCCCGTGACCCTGACCCTCAACGCAACCGACAGCGGCTCGGGTGTCGCGAAGACGTTCTACAGCTTCGACGGCGCCACGTGGGAGGAGTACACCACCCCACCCGTTGTCGATGACCCCGGCGCAACGAGTGTCTGGCACTACAGCGAAGACGCCGCCGGCAACACCGGGGCGACCGCCGACCCGTGCTCGGTCAAGCTCGACCTCGCCGACCCCGAGCCCTACCTCTCCGGTGTCTCGGCGGTCGCAATGGTAGACGTCAGGCTCCACAACGCGGCGGGCGTCACTCCGGTGGCCTCGGGCCAGGCGCACGTGGTCTGGGAGAACGGCACGCCGTCTATCAGTTCAACGCCAAGACCATCAAGGGACAGGCGGGCACGCTCAGGGTGCGCATCACGCTCAATGACGGCGTGACGATCATGCAGAGGGATATCCTGTTGCGCTGATGCACGCGCCACAACGTGAGTGAACAGCGTTGTCCGTCAGCCCTCTTCACCGGCGGGCTGACGGGCTTCCCTTTCGCTCACCCTTCGTACATGGCTCTGCGACACCGGGCCATCAACTCGGTCACGACCGGTCCGACCGTCCCGTCACCGATGACGTGCTCGTCGATGCGCACGATCGGCACGACCCCGCGCACGCTCGACGTGATGAACGCTTCGTTCGCAGCGAGTGCTTCGGAGAGGCTGATCGGACCCGAGATCACCTCGTGATCGACCCGGGCGAGGTCGAGCACGAGCGATCCGATCGTGCCCCACAACACCCCTTCGTCCGGGGCCATGACCGTACGGTTCCGGACGATGTAGAAGCTCGCCGTAGCCGCCTCCGACACGTAGCCGCCGAAGTGGTAGAGTACGTCGATGGCGCCGGCCTCGTCGATGGCGGGATGGTTCCTGAGCCAGGTGAGGTAGTTCGTCGTCTTGGCCTCGGGCAGCTCGCGGCGGTGTTCCCGCGTGATCAGCCTGGCGCCGCGGCGGTAGTACTCCTCGGGCACGTCGAACAGATCGTGCGTCATGATGAGGAACGTCGGTGTTTTCGGGTCGTAGCACATCCCGTCGGGCGACACACCGCCGGTGAGCACCATGCGGATCGTCGCCTCGGCGTGTCCGTTGCGCGCGAGCAGGTCGCCGATGACGGTGGCGATCTCTTCGTCGGTCGCCGGAACCGTCAGACCGAGCATCCCTGCCGAGGAACGAAACCTCTCCAGATGTTCCGGGAGCAGGAAGGGCCCACCCTTCACGGTCTGCACGAGGTCGAACACCGCGTAGCCGCGCAAAAGTCCCACGTCGAACGGCGAGATGGCCGCCTGGTCGGCGAGGACTATCTGTCCGTTGAGGTAGATGAACCGGGCGGCAAGCATGCCGACAGGGTACCACTGACAAGGCGGGTCTACTCGACGCCCTCAAGCTCACACACCTTCTGTGTGCTGGCGGCCAGCAACAGTAGGGCAGCGGAAAGCGCCATAGGCATGGCGAGCACCGCGAGGATGCTGACCCACAGAGCAATGTTCCAGCCCGCGATCAGACCCCATACGACCACACCGGCGGTCACCGCGAACAGTACCGCGGCCGCGAGCTGCTCGGAGTACAGGGCGAGCACGAAGACGGCGGCGGTGAGGGCGAGCGGAATCAGCGCAGGGACTCCCGCGCTCATGACATCGTTGAACGTATACGTCAGGTCCGCGTACCGTTGAGTGGTTGCCTGCCCGAAGAACATGAAGGACCAGATGAGGCCACCGATGACGATCAGCGCGCGTGCGATGAGTCGCGACATGTTCAGGCGAGCGGTGCTACAGGTGCGTACGAGTGGGCTCATGGAGACAACACCTTCCTGTCGAGGACGACAACCACGCCATCTGCAAGTTTCTTTCCCAACTGCGCTTCGGCACGAACACTTCGAGCCGCAATTGTCTGGTACGTTGGTCAGGCACGAGTGCCGCGCACGGCGGATACGGAATCGAGAGGAGATATCATCTCGTGGACAAGGAGTTCCTCGCCGAGGAGATCAAGAATGCGATGCGGGCTCAGGACAAGCCGCGCCTGTCGATTCTGCGCATGGTGAAGAACGAGGTTGACACCAAGGAGAAGGACTCCGGGGAAACGCTCTTTGGACCCGAGGTCGTCTCGGCCTTGAAGAAGGTCCTCAAGCAGACCGCCGAGACGCTCGAAGGCTCGATCAAGGCCGGTACCGACGAAGCGCGAACGGCGCTACTTCAGCATCAGGTGGACATGCTCGCGGGGTACCTGCCCGCCCGGGTCACCGGCGAAGAACTCGAGGCGGTCATCGACCGCGTGCTCGCCAATGGCGGATTCACCGAGAAACGGGACATGGGCAAAGCCATCGCGGCGGTCGTGGCCGAGACCGTCGGCAACTGCGATAAGGCCGAAGTGGCCAAGGCGATCGGCACCAGGCTCGGCTGAGCCCGTCTGACGCCGGCCGCCTTGGCCTGAGCGGTCGTCCGTTATCCGGTTACTCCGCGATTCCGGGCGCCTCGCTCAGCGCCGTGATCGCGTCGGCCTCGATCTCCGGTCCTGCCATGCGGATTGAGACCCCATCGAGCCGGGTGCCGGTGACGAGTACCTGCTGACCGGCCAGCGGCTCGATCGTGTCGAGCAGCGAGTCGCCATTGGCGATCACCGCCACGACGCGGCCCTTGTCGCCGTCCGCTGCGGTACCGCCGATGACCGCCCAGAAGCCACCCTCGAGATCCACGTACTCAAGCGTGCCGATCGCCTGGACCGTGCCGTCGTCGAGATCGTAGAGGCCAGGCGCGATCCGTGACCCTGCGTTGGAGTTCTCTCCGGAGAGAGGCGGGGCGCCTACGTCGACCCCTTCCCCGGTGGGGGGAGTAGAGCACGCGGTGAGAGCGAGCCCGACCGCAAGCGCGAAGAATGCGGCTGTGATTCTGGTGGACATCGTAGCCTCCCTGGTCGTCACCTTCTTCTATGATAGGACGTGTCGAAGGCCGATCCGGTTCCGTGCGGCGGTCCCGGAATGCGCCGACACGAATCGTAGACGCAGATCGTCGGCCGCGCAGGTACTCGCCGGGAAGAAGCACCCGCACGCCCTCAATCGTGCGTCCGAGACGGCTACTCGGCATGCAACCTGCTACTATGACGCGAAGATACCCGCACTGCCGGACGGAGTCGCGTGACGGTTTCTGCTCGTATACTCTCCACGTTCGCCCTCACGATGCTGTTGACCGTCGTTCTGCTGGGGCTGCACTGCCCTGAGGCGACGTGCTTCGACTGCGCCGGAGACGAGGTCGTCGCGCAGCAGATGACCACCATGCCGCACTCCGCAGCGCTGGTTCCCGTCTCGTTCGTGACCGTGCCGACGCCGACGCGCGAGTCGATGTCCGGCGTGTCTGCGGGTTCCGCCGTGCCCGTTGATCTTTCGGCGTTGTGTTCGCGGTTGTTGATCTGAGTCGCACGCGCGGGCACAGCTCCGCGTTTCGCAGTCAACGACCGGCCCGGTCGATCGACACGTCCCGTCACCCTGACGCACCCCTGGTCCGGGGCAGACGTGTTCGCTCGCACCGCATGAACCCACGAACGGAGAACCACCGTGAATATTTCTCTTCACAGCGTCGGCCGTATCGCCGCCGCCCTCGTGCTTGCGCTCGTCCTGGCGCTCGCCGCCGGCTGCGGCGCGAATTCGAATGCTGCCACCGATGTGTTGGGTGTCAGCGCGATCACAACCGACCCCGGCGCGTTCACCGGCAGAATCGCGGTGAAAGGCGTCGTGCAGAGTGTCGACGCGACCGGCTCTGTCGTCTCGATCATCGACGAGACCGAGTACGCGACGTGCGGCCTGACGCCGTGCGGCACCGCCGGCATCGTCCCGCTGTTCATGCCGACGAGCGGCGAGCCGTCTTTGAGCGGTGCGCTGTACGCGGGCACCCTTCCGGCACTC
>CAMTXY010000271.1:0-2026 GCA_947085795.1 uncultured Actinomycetes bacterium
CCCGTCTCCTCGCCGTCGGCGATGGTGCCGTCGTGCAACCCCACGAGGCGTCGCGCGATCGCAAGACCCGCTCCCGCACCTCCGGTGTCGTCGGACACGCCCCTCGATCCCAACGCTGTCCCGCTTGGTCGTTTCGCTGACCCTGTCGATCCCCCTAACGGTTTCGGCATGCAGTTGGTCGCAAGAGAGCAGGTGCGTGCTCGCTCACGCGCGGCGCACCGGGCGGCGCACCGGGCGGCGTGGGAAGACCTACGCGAACGTGCGCAAGCGCGGTAAGCTGGAGGACGAAACCGATCGGGAGGCGAGGACCATGGACACACTCGAATGCATCGCGACACGCAGGTCGATCAGACGCTACACGGATCGTGCTGTCGAGCCCGAGAAGGTCGAGGCGCTGCTCGCTGCGGCGATGGCGGCCCCCTCGGCGGGTAACCAGCAGCCTTGGCGCTTCCTCGTGACCACCGACCGGGAGATGCACGAGCGCATCGCCGAGACGAGCCCGTACGCCAAGATGCTCCCGGAGGCCCCGCTCGCGATCGTCGTGTGCGGCGACACCGCTGACCTGCGCCACCCCGACATGTGGCAGCACGACTGCGCCGCCGCCACCCAGAACATCCTGCTGGCAGCCCATGCGCTCGGTCTCGGCGCCGTGTGGCTCGGGTTCTATCCCCACACCGAGCGCTCCGAACCGCTCGCCGCGCTCATCGACCTGCCCGCGTCCGTGCTGCCGATGGCGGTCGTCGCCATCGGCTACCCGGCGGAGCACAAGGATCCCGCTGTCCGGTACGACCCGGACTTCATCCACCACGAGACCTGGTAGCCACCGTGCTCCTCCTCGCCGAGGAACTCACGTTCCGGCCTCCCAACAGCGGCGGGCCGCCCGTGCTCGACCGCATCCACGTCGGTGTCGAGGCTGGCGAGCTCGTTGACATCGTGGGTCCGAGCGGTGCCGGCAAGACCACGCTTCTGAGGGCGCTGGCGCGTCTGCTGCCCGACGTCAGGGGAACGCTCGTGTTCGCCGGGGCCTCAGCCGAGCGGGTGGTGCCGGCCGAGTGGCGTCGGCATGTCGCGCTCGTCCCGCAGAAGGCGGTGATGTGCCCCGGCGACATCCGCGACAACCTGCTTGTCCCCTGGAAGCTCAAGGTTCGCACCGCCGAGACACCCCCGCCCGACGCCGTGTTGCGCGAGGCGCTCGACAGCGTCGGCCTGCGCGACATCGCGCTCGAGCGTGACGCGGCGCGCCTGTCGGTCGGCCAGGCCGCCCGGGTCGCGCTGCTCCGCGTCACGCTCACCGCGGCAGACGTGCTGCTGCTCGACGAACCCGACGCCAACCTCGACGAGGAGAGCGCCGAGCAGGTCCGCGCGATCACGGAGCGCTTCGTCGACTCCGGAGGCGCCGCGATCCGCGTGCGGCACCTGCGCTCCGACGCGCTCGCCGCGCGGCGCCTGCGGCTCGAGCGCGGCCGCCTCTCGGAGGTGTTCTGAGATGCCTGAGACCGCAGCCGGCGGCGTCATCGCGATCGGCATGCTGCAGCTCGTGCTGGCCACGGGTTTCGTCGTCTTCGTGGGTCTGCTGTCCATCAAGCTGTCTCTCGGCATCGAGCGCGACCTCGCTATCGCCACCGCGCGAACGTACCTGCAGCTCGGCGTGCTCGGTCTCGTGCTGCGATGGGTGTTCGGCGTCGACAGCCCGTGGCTCGTGCTCCTCATCCTCCTGCTCATGATGGCCGCAGCGGCCCAGACCATCGTCCGGCGCGCACCGGACGCGCCACCGGGTATCCTCGGCAGTTCGATGATCGCGATGCTGCTCACCGGCTTCACCGTCACGTTCGCCGTGACCGGCCTCATCGTCCAGGTCGAGCCATGGTACCGCGCCCAGTACGTGATCCCGATCGCCGGCATGGTGCTCGGCAACTCGATGACCGGCATCGCGCTCGCGCTTGAGCGCGTGTTCGCCGACATGGACACGCATGCCGAGGAGATCCTCGTCCTGACCGCGCTCGGCGCGACCCCGTGGGAGGCCGCC
>CAMTXY010000272.1:0-3164 GCA_947085795.1 uncultured Actinomycetes bacterium
AGATGCAGGATGCCGTGAACGAGCAACAGATTGAGCTCCACTTCGACGGTATGACCGAGTTCCGCCGCCTGGTGTTCGGCCACCGCAGGGGCGATGACCACGTCGCCGAGGGTGATCGGCTCGTCACCTTCGACGGGACACGGGTCGTCGCAGCCGAACGACAGCACGTCGGTCGGTCCAGCGACGCTGCGGTAGCGTTCGTTGAGCGACGCCATCTCCTCGGCATCGACGATCGCAAGCGACAACTCGGCAGACTCGGTCACCTCTTCTCGCGTAAGCACGAACGCGGCGAGCTGTTCGAATGCCGCCAGGTCGAGGGGCTCAGGGTCGCGAGTGCTCGTGATCCGTATATGCATCTTCCGACCTCCTCGATGTCTGATTGGGATACTCGACGCGGGGGTGGTACACGGCGGCCAGCATGCGCGAGTAGACCTTGATGACCGTCTCGATGTCGGTCAGCGTCAGCCGGGCGTCGTCGAGCTGGCCATCGGCGACCTTCCCGTCTACCACCGTGCGCACCGCGCTCTCGATACGCGGCAGCGTCGGCTTCTTCACGCTCTTCACAACCGCCTCCGCGCTGTCCGCGAGCATCACTAGCGCCGCTTCGGGCGACTGCGGACGCTCACCGTCGTAGCGGAAATCAGCCTCATAGACCGGAATGTCCCCTTCAGCGGCCTTGTTGTAGAAGTAGCTCACGAGCGAGGTGCCATGGTGCTGATGGATGATGTCGATGACCTCGGCGGGCAGTCGGTGCTCTTTGGCCAGCTCGATGCCCTCGCGAACGTGCGCGGTGATGATGAGCGCCGAGAGCGACGGCAGGGTTCCGTCGTGCGGATTGCCGCCTCCGGCCTGGTTCTCCACGAAAAAGGCCGGGCGCCGCAACTTGCCCACGTCGTGGTAGTAGGCGCCGACTCGCGCGAGCAGTGGTTTGGCCCCGATGGCCTCGGCGGCGGACTCGGCGAGGTTGCCGGTCATGACGGAATGGCTGTACGTGCCCGGTGCCGTGACCATGAGTTCACGCAACAACGGATGGGCAGGATTACCGAGCTCGAGAAGGCGGACATCGGTCGTGACACCGAAGAAGTGCTCGAAGAAGGGCAGCAATCCGTAGCCGAGGACGGCAGAGAGCAGTCCGCCGATCGAGCCCCACATCCCCGCGCTGAGCGCGGCCGCCATCGGAAGACCCGAGGCTAGCGTGACGGCGAAACCTATCAGCGCGCCGCCGAAGACGAGCGCGGCGCCCACATTGAACAGCGCTCGGCGATCGGTCATGAACGAGACGGCGACCACCCCGCTCGTCGCCCACACGAGCGTGCCGACCGCGCTTGCATCACCCGAGACGCCGAGCAGGACAGCCGAAAGCGACGTCAGTACCGCGACGATGAGGCCTTCGCGCGCCGACAGCAGCAGTGTGGCGAGCATCGCGGCGAGCGGGACCGGCAGCAGATACACCGAAACCTCCGGACGCCACCACAGGACCACCCGCGTCGCCCAAACCATGCCACCGACAAGCGCCGCCATGATGACAAGATCGCGCAGGGAGTCCCACACAACCCTGTCGTAGCGCCAGACGAAGGCGCCGCCTGTGGCGATCATAACGGCGTAGACGCCGACAAGGGCGAGCAGCGACGCGAGAGAGCCGCTCTGCTCGAGCAAGCCGAGGCGCCGGACGATCTCGATATCCTCGGCGCTCACGACCTCACCCACGACGACGATGTTCTCGCCGGCCTGTTTCACGATGACGCTCGCGCTCACCTTCTCGGCGGCCGCTTCGCGCGCCGCTTCCGTGGCCCGTTCGTCCACCACGAGCGTGGGCTCGATGGCTTCGCCGACCACACCGGCGATCACGTCACGAACAGACTGAGCGTACGCGAGGCGGTTCGCGCTTTCCCGCAACTGCTCGAGAACCGACGGCATCTCCTCGGCACCGAAGCGTCGCGACAGAAGCGTGCCGACGATCTGGATCGCCGAAATCCGGGCCGACTGCAATGTGGCGACGTCCATGTTCGCGGCCACCGAGAGGAGCGCTTCATCGGCGTCAGGCAGCCGTTCGCGCAGGCGCTCGTAGGTCGCGATGCGGGCCTGCTCCGGCGTGCCCGTGACGCTGGTCGAGACGGCGCGCGCGTCGATAGCGGAGTCGAAGAAGGTCGCTACCTGTTCGCGGGCACGCACGACCACCTCGGTGTCGTGCACCGAGACCTGCCCCGCCGAGGCCGCCGCTTCGGCGCGCGCGCGTTCGGTGGCCTCCTCGTCGGTGAATTGCACCGTGCGGTTCGCGCGGATCGTACGGGGCGCGGGCGCCCCCTCGACCAGATCGATCGGAGGCGTCTGCACGACGAGCGGAAACGCCGTCGCACCGACGAGCAGCAGGCCGAGGAGAACGCGCTGCACGAAGGGGGATGCGAGCGGTCCGCGAGTGGGGACCAGTCGCGTGAGTCTGTCGATGAGGCTAGCCATCCCGGCGCTCGGCCTGAGCCTCCTCGTACGCGTGGTACGCGGTGACGATGCGCTGCACGAGCCGGTGACGGACCACATCGCGCGCGTCAAGCATCACGAACTCCAGACCGCTCACCCCGTCGAGGATGCCTCTGACCTGCTTGAGGCCCGATGCGCCCTTGGGCACGTCTATCTGAGTGATATCCCCCGTGATGACGACCTTGGAGCCGAATCCGAGGCGCGTGAGGAACATCTTCATCTGCTCGGGACTCGTGTTCTGCGCTTCATCGAGGATGATGAAGCTGTCGTTCAAGGTCCGGCCGCGCATGAACGCCAACGGCGCCACCTCGATGATCCCACGATCCATGAGCTGCTGAGACTTCTCGGGTTCCATCATGTCGAACAGCGCGTCGTAGAGCGGCCGCAGGTATGGGTCGACCTTCTCGAACAGCGTGCCGGGCAGATACCCGAGCGACTCGCCCGCCTCCACAGCCGGCCTCGTGAGGATGATCCTGCCGATCTCGCGGCGCTTGAGCGCGTCAACCGCCATCGCCATCGCGAGATACGTCTTGCCGGTGCCCGCCGGACCGATGCCGAAGGTCACCGTGTTCGACCGGATGGCGTCGACGTACCGCTTCTGTCCGCCGGTCTTGGGCCGGATCGCCTTGCCCTTGTGGGTGAGGATCACGTCCGAGAACACAGCCGTCGGGCTGCACTCGCCATCACGC
>CAMTXY010000273.1:0-14821 GCA_947085795.1 uncultured Actinomycetes bacterium
AGCGACATGAGGCCGACCACGACGACGAAGCCGGCGACGGCCGCTTTCGTCGAGTCTTCGGCGACGAGCGCCTTGGCCTTCGTGACCGCGATGGCGCGGATCTCCTCGGCATGGTGACGGATGTCATCGACGGTCAGGCGGGGACGCTCAGAAAGTGTATCGGGAGTCATCGCTGCATGTTCCTCATCTTGATCACGGTGAACGCGACGGCGCCGACGAGCAAGACGCCGCCGATCACGAGTAGGGCGTACGGATATCCGATGGCCTGGCCAAGGAGCATGAACAACCCCGTGGCGATGAACGCGATGCCGAGAACCGCCAGACTCGCTGCGGCCGAGGCCGCGAACAGCGTCAGGCCGAGCTTCTGCAGCGGCGCGACAATCTTCTCGCGGACAATCGTCTCGGCCTCCTGACGCAGCCAGTCGACCACCGTCTGCAACAGGTCGGCCACAGCGTCGATGATCGTACGCTCGTCCGGTCCGCGCGTGGGCCCGGCGTCGGGCATGGTCACACCTCCGTGGTCTCGCGTCTGATGTCGACACTGACACGAGGATACCCTAAAGCGGCCCCGAAACGACGGTGCCGGCCCCCTGTTGGAGGACCGGCGCCGACCGGATAATCCGGCTCCTACCTGCCGAGGATGCGGTATTTCACTGTACCGACACCGCTGAAGCCGAGCGCCCTGGCGGTTCCCGGTCCGAGGTCGAACACGCGACCGCCCACGAAGGGTCCGCGGTCGTTGACGACCGCCGTGCAGCTGCGGCCCTTGTACTCGAACTGGATGCGCGTGCCGAACGGCAGCGACTTATGCGCGACGTTCATCATGTCAGTCGTGAGCACGGCGCCGCTCGCAGTCTTGCGACCATAGAAGCCCGGCCCGTACCAGGAGGCCTTCGCGGACCGCCAGTCACCGGTGGTCGCACCGCTGCGAGCCGGCGCGACCGCGCGGGTGGTCCTCAGTCGCGGCGCGGTGGCGCTCTTCGGACGCGAGACCGGCTTGACGACGCGGGTCGGGACCGCCGCTTTCACGACGGAGGTGACGACCGACGGTGGCCGCTCGTCTGTGACAACGAGCTTGCCGGTAGCGGAAACTTCGGCGACCGGCGCGATCGAGTGCTCGCCGATGCCGAGTGTGCCCTGCGGGCGAAGCGGCGGCGAAGCGCCGGCGAAGCGCTGCGTCGCGTCTAAGCCGAGCGTGACGCCCAGCGCTATCGCGACGATGCCCGTCGCGGTGAGCGCGACCAGGGCACGATGGGTGAAACTCTGTGAACTCACACATACCTCCGAGTCCGGGGACATGACGGACGACGTGCCGGAGGCGTAGGGGCATAGAAATACCCGGGAGACAGAGGTGGTGGGAAGCTGCCTCGCATCCGGCGAGACCGGCGAACGGGCCGTCGTCTCAAGCCGTTTGAAGCGAGTATGCTTTTCGGCTACGGATCTTTGTCGAGCGAAGATACTTCGGCCATCCATGCGCACGGACGGTAACCGAGCCGATCGGATTGCTTCGTCGCGCCCCTCACGCCGATCCGAACGACTGCTCCGATCGTCTGTGCAGCCGATGCGTGAAGGGTGCCTGGCTTTCCCAACAAGCGCGTAGTCTAGCATAGGCGCTCGGTGTTCGTCATCTTCGGGCCAGGAAGGAGGAGCCAAGGAGGAGCCTGGGAGACTCTCCTGAACCCCGACTCTCCCGAACCCGAACTCTCCCGAAGTCCCTACGCGGGAACGAACCGGGCGACGTTCGAGCGGTGTTCGAGCCGCTCCCACGAGCCATCCGCACCGTCGTGCCGCACGCCGAGTTCGAAGTGCAGCATCGCAATCCCGCAATCAAGGCGCTTGGAGATCTTCGGCGTGTCCAGGCCTGCGAAGGAGATGATGACGGTCCCGTCGTCGAGCGCGAAACGCCACGGCTGGCGGTTCACCGCACTCGGCGCGAGCCGCGCCGCCTCGACGCCCGCGCGCGCCCACCCCGGCCAACCTGCGCACCCGGGAGCGATCTCCTCGGCAGACTTGCGCGGTTTCGGGCCGGCGTGCATCCGGTAGACGAGCCGTTCCATACCGGTCACGGTCCCGATCGCGGTGCCGAGCGGGGAGATGGCGAAGACCCTCTCGCCGTCACCGATCTCGACGATCTCCGCGACGCGAGCCTGCTTGAAGAGACCCGCGACCCAGCACGTCGCGAACCCGAGTGCGGTCGCCTCGAGCACGAGCGCCTCGCCGGTGTAGCCGACGGCGGCCTTGGCCCCAGGTGCGTCTGCTATGCCTACGAACGCGATGGCGCTCGGGGCCCCGAAGATGCGGCCGTAGCTCCCGACGATACCCGTGAAGATGTCAGCGGGCGCCGCGGGGATGAGCAGGACGCGCGCCGCCGGAAAGGGACGGAACTCCCGGCTCAGTTCACTGATGCGTTCCAGTGTGTCGCCGGGTACGGGCGTCTCGTCGTAACTGCGCCGAGAACGGCGGGATCGCGCTGCCTCCAGCCATGAGTCGACGTACGTCTCCGGCACCGAGAAGTCCTTCATGAGCGCCCTTTCGTCCGGTCGAGACAGGACGGCCCGCCGAAACGGCCCGCCGAACGTTCGGCGGGCCGTCACTGAGTCGTGTGGTGGACGAGATCGGATTCGAACCGACAACCCCCTGCGTGCAAAGCAGGTGCGCTCCCGTTGCGCCACTCGCCCGTACGTCACGCCGGCACGCGCTCACGACACGACACCGAGACGAACTCACACTATAGCATGCGCGACCCGCCTCACCCGCTCCTCCGTTGCGCGAAAAACGGCCCGCGCACCGTTCGCGCAGACCGTTGTCTGTTCATGGTCGCAAGTGAGGTGATGCCAGGATGGCCTTCGCACCGCCCGAGGGTCCCCTAAGAAGGGATATCCTTGAGAGCTCTTGGCCAGTCGAGTGAACCCTCTTGGCCGCACCCTCACCATTCCAGGGGCTTATGCCCGACTCTTCGGTGGCCCGACTCATCTCACATTCGTTCCGTACAACAAGCCGACGTCCTTCCGACGTCTCGACCGATTGAACCGACAGTACACGCTTTCACACATACCGACTCTTTCAGATAAGAACCGAACCGAAGGTCTTCCTCTGCCATCCCGGCCGAATCTGCGTTTGATCCACCGAGTGTCACTCACCTCACTTGTCAATGTGCCGCCGGGTCTTACGCCCGGTCTAGCTTCATTATACCCCCACCGCGCCTGTACTACACCCGCCTCAACAGCCGGACGGTCCTAGATGGGGGCCGTTCGGTCGACGCTTTCTGATGAACGGTTCCTCTACGCTGCCGCGCCTGGCGGAACGCCTAGCGCAGCGCGTCGAGCTTCTCACGCAATCGCTGCTCCGGAACCGCCCCCAAGAGCTTACCCGCCACCGTGCCGTCACTGTTGATGAACACGAACGTCGGAAACGCGTTCACGCCGAAGCGCTGCATGAGCGCCTCTGCGTCCGCGTCGGTATCGGCGTTGATCAGTTCGAACGTGACCCTGCCCTCATACTCCTGCCGCAGCCTGTCGACCACAGGCTCGATCTCTTTGCACGCCGGTCACCAGTCGGTGAAGAACTCGTACATCACCGGTGTGTCGGCGGTGGCCGGAGTCCTCTCGGGCGCTGCGGCGGTCGTCGTCCCCTGCTCGAGCGGACCGGTCCAAGCGACGATGCCAGCGTTGAAGTGGTAGACCGTCTCGAAGCCCTGCTCGCTCAGAAACTGCACCGCCGAGGACGAACGTTGTCCGGTAGCGCAGTAGATCACAAGCGGCTCGGCTCGGTCCCACCCGGCCGCGACGGACGCGATCTCGGCGACCGGGACGAGCTCGGCGCCGGGGATGTGTCCCACGTTGAACTCGGCGGGAGTACGCACGTCGATCACGCGGACGCCGGAAGCCGCGAGCTCGCCGAGTTGCGCGGCGCTCACGTTCTCGACGCTGGATACCGGCCGGAACGCGACGAAAGCAACGACCGCGAACACGGTCGCGACGACCGCCCACCGGGCGAAATGCGATGCTGTACCGTTCATGAAATCGTCCACTCCTCTGGGTCGAGCAATCCCTAGCATGATACCCCATAGGGTATCCGTACAGCAACTCATGACGCCACTGCCCCCCACGATGTGGATAATCATGGGGTGAACCGGCGTCTTAACCCGGTCAGAGCAAGAATGCGACCAATTGTCCGTCACGGCTCGCGTGGCGTCACAGGGCACAAGGAGTCAAACGTTGCACGACCCCATGGATAAAATGACGACTCCGGACACCGGGCGGCCGTTCAGGGCGTCGCTACTCTCGACCGACCGTCTCGCCGATGAGGCGACGACCCTGGCGCGGAGCCTGAACTGGACCGCCGAGGTCTCACCCCGAGAGACGCCGCTGCGGGCACTCGTGGACGCCGCCGCCGAAGAACTGGCTGCGCACAACCGTCTGCTCTCGGAGGCGGTGCGTCGCCAGCAACCCATTTCACCTGCGAGCGAATGGCTCCTCGACAACCACTACCTCCTCGAGGAACAGGTCATCGCCGTGCGAAGCGACCTGCCCGCTGGGTACGGACGCGAGCTCCCGAGGGTGCTCGGCGGGCCGTTCGCCGCCATGCCCCGCGTCTACGCAGCCGCCGTCACCTTGCTCGCGCACACCGATGCGCGCATCGACGAGCAGAACCTCCTAGGGTTCATCGAAGGGTTCCAGGACGCGCAGCCGTTGTCGATCGGCGAAGTCTGGGCTGTGCCGATCATGCTGCGCGTCGCCCTCGTGGAGAACGTACGACGCCTCGCGCGCAGCGTGGTCGCGACACATGTCGCGGGCCGTGCCGCCGACGAGTGGGCCGACCGGCTCCTGCTAGTCGCGCCGGAGCGCTCCGCCGAGCTCAGGATGCTCATCGACCGTCTCGAGGCCGAGGTGACCGACGCCTCTCCCGTGTTCGTGATGCGCCTGTCGCAGCGCCTCAGCGGACAGGACGTCGGCGCCGAGGCCATCGGCACATGGCTCGAGCGGCGCCTCGCCGCGCTCGGCATCACTCTCGACGAGCTCGGCCACGACCTGCAGCAGGAGCAGGCGGCCGACCAGGTCTCGATCGCCAACACCATCACCTCGGTTCGCTTCCTCGATGCCTACGAGTGGCGCTCGTTCTTCGAGAGCGTGAGCATGGTGGAGCAGGTGCTTCGGCAGGATCCGGCCGGGGTGTACCCGCGCATGGACTTCACGAGCCGTGACCGTTACCGCCACGCGCTCGAGCAACTCGCCCGGCGTTGTCAGCTGGACGAGATCACCGTCGCCGAAGCGAACGTGTCCCTCTGCCTCGAGGTGCTCGAGAGTGAGCCCGGCGACCAGATCAGAGGCCACGTCGGCCACTATCTCATCGGGGCGGGCCGGTTAGACCTCGAAGCGTCGGTCTCGTACCGCCCTCGAGCGCGCGAACGGCTCTACCGCGGCCCGCTGGCCAGGAAAGGGCTGTTCTACTGGGGGCTGCTCGGCGTGCTGACGGCACTTCTCGCCGGCGGCCTGGCCGCATGGCTCACTCTCGAAGGCGCCGGGCTACTCGTGATGGTCACGGTCACCCTTGTCGCCCTGGTGCCGTTGTCCGAACTCGCGCTGAGCATCACCAACCGCGCCGCCGCACACATCTTCCCGCCGCGCGTGCTTCCCAAGCTCGACTACTTACGGCCGCTTTCCGAAGCGCATCGCACGCTCGTCGTGGTGCCAGCGCTGCTCTCATCGGTCGGCTCGGTCCGCCGTGTGCTCGACAACCTCGAGATCGCCTATCTCGCCAACCGTGACGACAACCTGGCTTTCGGGCTCCTCGGCGATCTGAAAGCGGCTGACGAGCAGCGACTGCCCGCTGACGGCGAGATCATCGATGCCGCTGTCCGAGGCGTTGCAGACCTGAACGAACGCTATGCCGCGGAACACGGCCGTGCGCCATTCGCCCTGTTTGTTCGGGAGCGGCGCTATAGCAGCGCCGAGAAGACCTGGATGGGCTGGGAGCGCAAGCGCGGCTCCCTCGTCGAGCTCAACCGCTGGTTGCGGGGAGCGTCGGAGACCTCGTTCTCACACGTGACAGGCGACGAAACATTCCTGGATTCGGTCACGTTCGTCATCACGCTCGACTCCGACACCGTACTTCCCCGCGACAGCGCCCGCAAGCTCGTGAGCACCATCGCACACCCGCTGAACCGGGCGCGCTGGATCGCGAGCGAATCCCGCGTGCGCTCAGGGTACGGGCTGGTCCAGCCACGGGTGGGGATGGCGCTGCCGGCCTCGTCACGCTCGTTCTTCGCCTGGTTGTACTCCGGCGAGACCGGCATCGACCCTTACGCCGGCGCGGTCTCCGATACGTACCAGGACGTCTTCGGCGAGGGCAGCTTCACCGGCAAAGGCGTCTACGAGGTCAACCTGTTCGACGCTGTGCTCGAGGGGCGGTTCCCCGACAACACGCTGCTTTCGCACGATCTGATCGAGGGCTGCTTCCTGCGTGTCATGCTAGCTTCCGACATCGAGGTGCTCGACGACCACCCGGCGAGCTACCTGGCGCAGGCAGCGCGCGTGCATCGCTGGGCGCGCGGCGACTGGCAGACGACTCCGTGGTTGCTGCCGCGCATCCCCGGTCCTGCAGGCGCCACGCGCAACCCCCTCACGCCGCTGCACCGTTGGAAGATCATCGACAACCTGCGCCGCAGTCTCGTCGCGCCAGCGCTGCTCGCTCTCATCACCCTCGGGTGGCTGTTGCTACCCGGCACCACCTGGGCGTGGCCGCTCGTGATGACGCTCATCGTCTTCTTCCCTGTGTACTTTTCGCTCACCGACGCGCTCCTGAGCCGCTCCCGCGCGGTTCCGCTCCGAGCGGTGGCCGGCGGCATGTGGCGCGACTTCGCGCGCGACTCGGCCCGCGCGCTGCTCACTCTCGTGATGCTGCCGCACCAGGCACAGCTCATGCTCGACGCGATGGTGCGGGCCCTGTGGCGCATGGGCGTCACGCGGCGCGGACTGCTAGAGTGGGAGACCGCAGCCGACGCCGAGCGACGCCTCGGCGACGACCTCGCCGGATACGCCCGCCGCCTCGGACCGGCATCGGCTGTGGCCATCGCGCTACTCGTGCTGCCGAGTCTCGCACACCCCGGACGCGCGCTACCCTCGTTCTTCCTCGCCGCCATCTGGGCCGCTGCCCCGTTTGTAGCCTGGTGGGTCTCGCGGATCAGGGTCGCGGAGCCGGACCTCCTCGGCGAGCACGAGCGGCTCGTGCTCCGCCGTGCCGCACGTCGCACGTGGCGGTTCTTCGAGACGTTCGTGACACCGGAGGGTCACCACCTGGCTCCCGACAACTTCCAGGAGGATTCCAACGGCGAGGTGGCCTGGCGCACCTCCCCGACGAACATCGGCCTGCAGCTGCTGTCGACGTTGAGCGCGTACGATCTCGGCTACCTCACCGTACGCGAGCTTGTGGTTCGCAGCTCCGACACGCTTGGCGCCATGGCTGGGCTCGAGCGGTTCGGCGGCCACTTCTACAACTGGTACGACATCAAGACGCTCGACCCGCTGCCGCCCAAGTACGTCTCGACGGTGGATAGCGGCAACCTCGCCGGCCACCTTCTCGTGCTCAGGATCGGATTGCTCGAGGCCTCCGAGAGCCCGCTGTTCGCCCACCGGCTGCTCGATGGGTTAGTGGACACGATCTCCTTGGCCGTCGAAGATCTCGTCGCGGAGCACGGGCGGCTGCATCCTGAGGACACCGTCCGGCTGTTGCGCGAGAACCTTGACGAGCTGGCGCGCGACGTGGCGCTCGTGGAGGCCCCGAACGACCTAGGGGGCTGGCACTCCCTGGTGCGTCGGCTCGAAACCCTCGTGAGCGCGGTCACCGTCGCGGCGTGCGAGCTGACCGACGGGAACGCTGACGCGCTTGCCAAGACGCCGCATCCCACGTCCCCGCTTGAGCGGATCCGGGACGCGATCCACGCCATCGAGGACCGGCTGCGAGCGGCACGCACGCTCCTCGACGACCTCACCCCTTGGGGTCTGCGCCTCTCGCACGTACCCGCGGCGCTTGCAGACGACCCGCGGCGCGAGGCGCTGAACCCGCTGCTCGACTTCGTGCCGAGCCTCGTGGGGCTCGCCGAAGGGCTCGAGACCGCGCTCGATTCGCTCGATTCGCTCGCCGCCGACCCGCCCGGCTCCTCGCCGGCGGAATGCGAAGCGGCAGCGCGATGGGCCGCCTCGCTCGCCGCAGGCTTGCGCGAGACACGACCACTGTGCCGCGAGCTTCTCGGCAGGTTGCGGCTCGACGCCGCCATCGCGCGCGAGATGTGGGAGCACACTGATTTCCGCGTGCTCTTCGACGAACGGCGGCTGCTCTTCTCGATCGGCTACAACACCTCCGAGGGACGCCTAGATCCCTCGTACTACGACATGCTCGCGAGCGAGTGCCGGCTCGCGAGTTTCCTCGCGATCGCAAAGGGTGATGTGCCGCAGGAGCATTGGTTCCGGCTCGGACGCCCGGTGACCGGCACGACCGGAGGCCGCCGAGCGCTGCTGTCGTGGAGCGCGTCGATGTTCGAGTACCTCATGCCGCTGCTCGTGATGCGTAGCTGGCCGCTGACCCTGCTCGACGAGACGTATACCGCGGTCGTGCGGCGCCAGGTGCAATACGGCGCCCAGCGCGGCGTGCCATGGGGCGTGTCCGAATCGGCGTTCAACGCCAAAGACGCCGGACTCATCTACCAGTACCAGGCGTTCGGCGTGCCGGGTCTCGGCCTCAAACGGGGCCTGTCCAACGATGTGGTGGTGGCCCCGTACGCCACCGCGCTGGCGCTTCCGATCGTGCCGAAGGAAGCGTACGAGAACCTCGACGTTCTCACACAGCAGGGCGGGCGCGGCAGGTACGGCTACTACGAGGCGCTCGACTACACGCCGGGGCGCGTACCGGCCGGGGCGCAGAGGGCCGTGGTCAAGGCGTACTTCGCGCACCACCAGGGCATGTGCCTCGTCGCGTTCGCCAACGAGCTGACTGGCTACCGGATGCACGAGCGCTTCCACGGCGACCCGATGGTCGGCTCGGCCGAGTTGCTGCTGCAGGAACGCGTGCCACGCCGGGTTCCGCTCGCGCAGCCGCACGTCGAAGAGGTCGAACACGTGCGCTCGGTGCGCGAACTGCCGCCCCCGGTCACGCGCGCCTACCCGCTGGGCGACACGCCGGTGCCTTCGACGCACTTCCTCTCCAACGGGCGCTACTCGGTCATGGTCACCAACGGGGGCGGCGGGTACAGCCGCTGGCAGGGCGTCGCGGTCACGCGGTACCGCGAGGATGTCACGCGCGACTGCTGGGGCCAATTCTTCTACCTGCGCGATGTCGACAGCGGCCGGGTGTGGAACGCCGCGTACAATCCCGCCCCGGCTCGACCCGACGAGTACTACGTCACCTACTCGGCCGACAAAGCCGAGTACCGGCGCCGCGACGGCGAGATCGAGACCCACCTCGAGGTCTCGGTCTCACCCGAAGACGACGTCGAGGTCCGTCGCCTGACGATCTTGAACCGCGGACGCGAGCCCCGCACGCTCGAAGTCACCTCGTACTTCGAGGTCGCTCTCGCCGACCAGCTCGCCGACCAGGCCCACCGGTCGTTCTCGAACCTGTTCGTCGAGACCGAGGCGGTGCCCGATCTGCGGACGCTGCTGTTCACGCGCCGCCCGCGTTCCGCCGAAGAACCGCGCCGTTTCGGCGTGCACGTTCTCGCCTGTGACGCGACCGATGAGTGTGTATGGTCCTACGAGACGGACCGGGCGGTCTTCCTCGGCAGGCTCAACGGGGCCGACTCGCCGGCGGCGGTGACCGCAGGCGGTGAGTTGTCCTGCACCGCCGGCGCGGTGCTCGACCCGGCATGCGCGATCAGGCAGCGCGTGGAGGTCGGGCCTGGCGCCAGCGTGCGGCTCGTCTTCGCAACCGGCGTGGCCGAATCGCGCGAGGCCGCGATCCGCCTCGCCGAGATGTACCATGACGTGCGCAGCGCCCAGCGGGCGATCGACCTGGCGTGGACGGCTGCGCAGATCGAGCTGCGAGACCTGGGCCTCTCGCCACAGGAAGCGGTCACGTTGCAGCGTCTCGCGTCGCGGCTGTTGCTCACCGACCCGTGCTCGGCGCTCAAGGTCAAGACCCCGGTGGAGAACGGATTGCCCCTCTCCGGACTGTGGTCGCTCGGCATCTCCGGCGATCTCCCGATCCTGCTCGTGCGCATCGAGGACCCCGAGCACGCCCCGCTCGTGCGCCAGGCGCTGCTCGCCCACCAGTACTGGCGCCACAAAGGGCTCGTCGCCGACCTCGTGATCCTCAACACGCGGCCCACGTCCTACGCCGACGAACTCGACGACCGGCTGCGTCTGCTCGTGCGCACCGGCCACGCGCTGCAACTCGTGGACAAGTCCGGCGGCGTGTTCCTGCGCCGAGCCGATCAGATGCATCCCGATGTGCTCAACCTGCTGCTCTCGGTCGCACGCGCCACGCTCGAAGGGGACGGTGGTTCGATCGAGGTGCAGCTCGACCGCCGCGCGACCCGCCCGCCCGACCCCGGCCCGTTCGTGCCGACGCTTCCACCGCAAGGCGACCCGGAGCCTGAGTTCACGCGGCCCGAACTCGTCTACGACAACAGCTACGGCGGCTTCGACCCTTCGACCGGCGAGTACGTCATCGTGCTGGAGAAGGGCCAGACCACGCCTGCGCCGTGGATCAACGTGATGGCTTCGCCTCGCTTCGGCTGCATGGTGAGCGAAGCCGGCATCGCGTGCACGTGGGCCGAGAACAGCCACGAGAACCGCATCACCACATGGAACAACGACCCTGTCTCCGACGGCAGCGGCGAGGTCATCTACATCCGCGACGAGGACACCGGCGAGTTCTGGAGCCCCACCCCGTTGCCCGTTCGCGGTCACGGCCAGCACGTCATCCGTCACGCCACCGGCTCGAGCCGCTTCGAGCACACCGCGTATGGCATCCGTTCAGCGTTAGAGCTGTTCGTGCCAGCCGAGGATCCCGTCCGGATCGCCCGGCTCACCCTCGAGAACACGACCTCGCGCGAGCGGAGGCTGTCGGTCACGCAGTTCGTGGAGTGGGCGCTCGGCAGCTCGCGCAGCAAGGCGCAACACCTCGTCGTTACGTGGTTCGACGCCGAGCGCGAGACTGTGACCGCCCACAACCACTACAACCCCGACTTCCCCGGACGCGCCACGTTCCTGGCGTGCGACCGGCCGCTGCACTCGTTCACGTGCAGCCGTACCGAGTTCGTGGGGCGCAATCGCCAGCCTGCCGATCCCGCAGCGATGCACCGCAAGGCCCTCGGCGGCCGTTCGGGGCGTTATCACGACAACTGCGGCGCACTCATGACGCGCCTGACGTTGGCGCCCGGCGAAACGCAGACCGTGACGTTTCTCCTCGGCCAGACAACCGCGCTCGAGGAGTCGCGCGCGCTTGTCGAGGCCTACCGCGCGCCCAGTGCGGTCGATGGCGCGCTCGCCGACGTCCGGGCGCACTGGGACCGGTTGCTTCGGACCGTCGAGGTGCGCACGCCGGATGGCGCGCTCGACCTGCTCGTCAACGGGCGGCTGCTTTACCAGACGCTCGCGTGCCGACTGTGGGGCCGCACCGCGGCGTACCAGAGCAGCGGAGCGTTCGGCTTTCGCGACCAGCTCCAAGACGTGCTAGCTCTCATGATCTCGCGGCCCGACCTCGTGCGCGCCCAGATCGTCGAGGCAAGCCGCCGCCAGTTCCCCGAAGGCGACGTGCTGCACTGGTGGCAGCCCATCTCGGGCCGCGGCGTACGCACGCGCATCACCGACGACCGTCACTGGCTGCCCTACGTGGTCGCCGAGTACCTCGCCTCAACCGGCGATACGAGCGTGCTTCACGAGCGCACAGCGTTCGTCGAGGGCCCGCCGGTCGAAGAAGGACGTGAGGACAACTACCTCCAGCCAGCGGTCTCCGAACACGCGGCATCGATCTACGAGCACTGCGTCGCGGCACTCGACTCCGGCGCCGGCACCGGACCGCACGGACTGCCGCTCATCGGCGGGGGCGACTGGAACGACGGCATGAACCGCGTCGGCATCGAGGGACGCGGCGAGAGCGTGTGGCTCGCCTGGTTCCTCTCGGTGGTGCTCACCCGTTTCGCCCCGATCTGCGAAGCGATGGGGGAACCGGAACGCGCCGCGACCTACCGCGAACGCGCCGCGGCGTTCGTCGCCGCCGTCGAGAAAGATGGCTGGGACGGCGCCTGGTACCGCAGGGCGTACTTCGATGATGGCACTCCCCTCGGCACGCGCCATGCCGAGGAGTGCCGCGTCGACGCCATCGCGCAGGCCTGGGCGACGATCTCGGGCGCTGGCGACCCGCGGCGGGCGGCGCGCGCGCTCGATGCGGTCGAAGAGAAGCTCGTGCGGCGCGAGAGCGGCATCATCGCGTTGCTCACGCCTCCGTTCGATACCATGGCGAACGATCCCGGCTACATCAAGGGCTACGTGCCTGGCGTGCGCGAGAACGGGGGCCAGTACACGCACGCCGCGCTGTGGGTCATCCTCGCGTACCTGCTGCGAGGCGACGGCGATGAGGCGCACGGCCTGCTTGAGCTCATCAACCCCGTGAACCACGCGCTGTCGCGTGAGGCCGCCGATGTCTACAAGGTCGAACCCTACGTCGTGGCCGCCGACGTGTACGCCGCAGAACCGCACGTCGGCCGCGGCGGGTGGACGTGGTATACCGGCTCGGCGTCGTGGTTCTACCAGGTCGTCGTGCGACACCTGCTCGGGCTGTGGGTGGTTGCGGGCGAGAACGGCGCACGCTTCCTGCGCATCGATCCGTGCGTGCCCAAGTCGTGGATCGGATACGAGATGACGTACCGCGATGAGGGCACAGCCTACCGTATCGCGGTCGACAACCCGCGCGGCGTCAACCGCGGGGTCGCGCGGGTCGAGCTCGACGGCGTCGACGTGCCCGATCTGCTCATACCGCTCTCGCGCGATGGCGGCGAACACGAGGTGCGCGTGATGCTCCTCGGCGGGTAGCGAGCGAATGCTCAAGGGGAATCGAGATGGAGGTGGAGGATGGAGGAGCGAGAAGCATTCGCGTTTCGGGTCCGAACCCGCTATAGTGGCGTGGTTGTCCTGTATCACCCCAGACCCGGTTGTCCTCTGACTCCCCTCGTGTGAGCCTCACGTCGACTGCGTCTACCCGCAGTGCGACCCCGGAAACGTGGCGCACACGAAAGGAGTTCTCTCTTGAGTTTCGACAACCTGGGCCTTGAGCCCCGCCTTCTCGAGGCGGTGGCTTCGATGGGCTACACCTTCCCCACGCCGATTCAGCGCGACGCGATTCCCGTGGTGCTTTCCGGCCGCGACGTGGTCGGTTGCGCGCAGACCGGCACCGGCAAGACCGCCGCGTTCGTCCTGCCGCTGCTCCAGCGCATCCCCGCGCGTCCCGGCGGCATCAAAGCGCTCATCGTCACGCCGACACGTGAGCTCGCGCTACAGATCGACGAGGTCGCGCGTTCCGCCGCCCGTATCACCCGCCACCGCACCACCGTGGTCTACGGCGGCGTCGGCTACGAGCCTCAGCGCCGGGCGCTCAAGCGCGGCGTCGACGTGCTCGTGGCGACTCCCGGTCGTCTGCTGGACCTGGCCGGTCAGGGCGACGTCGATCTCTCGCACATCGAGATCCTCGTGCTCGACGAAGCCGACCGCATGCTCGACATGGGCTTCGCGCCCGACGTCAAGCGCATCATGGCGCTGCTGCCCGCAAAGCGGCAGAACCTGCTGTTCTCGGCAACGATGCCGCCCGATATCCTCAAGCTTATCGATTCGACGCTGACCGATCCCGCGCACGTGAGCGTCGCGCCGGCCGCCACGCCGGTCGAGGCCGTCGCCCAATCCGTCTACCCCGTCGGCGGCCAGCAGAAGGCCGATCTGCTCAAGTCGCTCATCGATGATCACGGCCTCTCGCGGGTACTGGTGTTTACGCGCACTAAGCACCGCGCCGACCGTGTGGCACGCCAACTCGAGCGCGGCGGCATCCGCTCGGCGGCGATTCACGGCAACCGCAGCCAGCCCCAACGCCAGAAGGCGCTCGACGGCTTCAAGCGCGGCCATGCCCGCGTGTTGGTGGCGACCGACATCGTCGCGCGAGGCATCGATGTGGACAACATCTCCCACGTCATCAACTTCGACGTACCCAACACTCCCGAGGACTACGTCCATCGCATCGGCCGCACCGCCCGAGCCGGCCGCACCGGCTCAGCGTTCACCCTGCTCGCCCCCGAGGAGCACGACGCGTTCCGCGACATCGAGTACACCATCGGTTCGGTGCTCGAGTGCGCCGATCACGAAGGTTTCTCCTATAGTCACGACAGGCATGTGCCCGATCCCGCGCGCGAGGCCGTTCGTGTCGGCCGAGGAAACGCATCGCGCTCCGGCGGCGGACGCTCCGGCGGCGGCAACGGGGCTGGCGGCGGATACAGCACCGGCCGCAGCCGGAGCCGCGGCCGCGGCCGCGGCCCGCGCGGCCCGCGCGCCCAGGCGAACTAGCCCGACTTTCCGTCAGGGCCGAATGAAGAGGTGCCGTCGGCGATTGCGGGAACGTACCCCCGTGTCTGGCGGCACAGCGGGCCCGCGACAAAGGCAGCGCCGACCCCGGATTGAGGGCGGGGGTCACCGCCGACAAGCACCTTGATCCGCTCGCGGAGTTGGTGAAATCCGTTCTTCTGGACGCGGGGCTTCCCAAGGAGAGCATCTATCGCAACAGCAGAGTGGAACTGCCGGGCTACTACAGGCCGGAGAAGCGCTGGGATGTGGTTGCCGTTCAC
>CAMTXY010000274.1:0-7804 GCA_947085795.1 uncultured Actinomycetes bacterium
GACTGTGCGAAGCAGATTGATCCTGCGGTCCATGTCGAGGTTGCCGATGAGGTTATGGCAGTGACCCTCGCGACACCTGAAGACCACGACTCCGTCGAATCCCTCTTTGAACGCCTCTAGCACGTAGAGCGTGTCAAGACGTCCACCGCACGGAATCCGAACCGGCATGAAGGACGCTGGATAGGTATCGCCGCCCTCCTGAACCGTCCTGCTCGCGCTGTCGCCGGCCGGGTAGCCACAGCCTCCGCAGAGGAAACCGATGACCTTGTCGTTGCCGTCGGTGTCCACCTCGGCAAGGGTGCGAATCGCCTCGACCATGTAGTCGTGGGGCGAGTTGACGATGTCGCGCGCGCCTACCGGACAGGACACGACGCATTTGCCGCACCCGCGACACCGGCGGATATCGACGTGCGATAACCCGTCCTCGTCGATGCTGCACGCACCGAACGCGCAAGTCTTGACGCACGAGGCGCATCCACCGCACAACGTCTCGTCGACCTGGGACACATCGACGTAGTGCACGGTCCGTGGCTGCGACAGCTTGAGTAAGAGCGCGAGCGCCGCCGAGTCCGCAGCCGATACCTTCTCGGCTATCTCCTCGGTGGTGCCGCTGATCGGTACGACCATGATGCCGGGATCGACCGTCTCGGCCGGGTGTGTTCTCGAGTCGATCGAACGCGCCCGACCCGCATCGTCGACGTCGACCTTGAAGTGTGTGCGAAGTTCCTTGATCCAGTCGGACTCTTCGGGTCGGGCCAGCAGAAGGCCGCCCACCCGGTAGGTGACGTTTCCGCTCGGAGCCGCAAGTGTCACCGAGTAATCCCCGAGCCAGCCACTGCCGTCGGTGAGTCGGACGTCGTCGACGAACTCCGCGTTGGCGTGACCGGAGACGAAGGAGACGGTCGCCCTCAGGTTCGCACTATCTCGAAGACTCCGGAGACCCTCACCGCGGTCCGCTACGATGACGCTGTATCCGAGCTGCAGGAGCCTCTGGGCGGCGACCATCCCCTCGATCGTCGCGCCGAGGATGAGCACCGCGCGCCTCGGCTCCGTCTCGATTCCGTCAACCAAGGGAGCGAGCGTCGCGCGTAGACCGGCGACTTCGATGAGTGCTCTGGCCTTGACGGTCGCGCCCGCAGGATCGTCGGCGTGAACGAGCGCCACTTGCTCGAGTACGTTAGCCGCGACCACGCGGTTCGGATTGACCCCCGCGTCGACCAGTCTCTGTTTGAGGTGCTCGCCGGACAGACTCCGGGTGTAGTGTTCGATGGAGTGCCCCGCAAGCACGACAGCGTCGAGATCCGCGTCGGCGATATCGCGGACCATCCGTTCTTGCGCGGCCGGATCGAACAGGTCATCGAAGACTCTGACGACCGCAGCCTTCTTGTTCATGTCTCCGATCGCCCCGTCGATATCGACGACGCCGTCGAGCCGTCCGGAGCATCGTGACACGTATAGGCCCAGTGGCACGTTACCTCACCCCTATTCGATAGCATTCCTTGTGCGAGTCGCACGCGCGCACGGTTCCGGGACCCGATGTCCGGTCGGAGGAACACCCGAATCCGCGTGCGCCCACGTGACAAGTTTCGGCCCGGATGACGCATGCATTGAGGATCTTATTGCTGAACGGTCGAGATTCAGGGTGTGAGCGGCATCACGCTCTACCCCTCTACGAGACGAACGATCTCCTCGGCGATGTCATGGACCGGCAGCACGCTGTCCACCGCCCCGAGTTCCGCCGCCGCCCTGGGCATACCCCAGACCGTCGAGGTCTTCTCGTCCTGGGCGATCGTCGCGCCGCCGGTATCGTGCAGCGTCTTGAGCCCGTTCGCACCGTCGGCACCCATGCCTGTCAGGATGACGCCCACCGAACTGCGCCCGATAGATCGAGCGACGCTCTCGAAAAGCGTGTCAGCCGAGGGGATGTAGAGCTGACCATCGAGCGGTGTCGTGAAGCGCATGGTGAGGCCATCCATCGACAGGTTCACACCCGTGGGTGCCAGATAGGCCGCGCCAGACTCGACGTTTTCTCCATCCTTCGCTTCGCGAACGTTGATCTTGCAGCCCGGGTCGAGCCAACTCACGAGACCGGGGATGAAACCATCCGAGATGTGTTGCGCGATGACGACAGGCGCCGGAAAGTCAGAGGTGAGTCGACCGAGGATGGAGAGCAGCGCCGACGGCCCGCCGGTCGAGGATCCGATCGCGACCATGGAGCGCCCATCGGCCCGCGCCGGCACGCCGGGCGTGGTGGAGTCGGGCGCCGCAGGCTTGGGACGCCTGCCCTTGATGTGGGTGATCACCCGGACGCGCGACAGCACCTTGACCTTGCGGATGACCTCGCGGCCGATCCGTTCGAGGTCGGCCCAGTCCTTGGGCTCCGGCTTCTTGATGACCTCGAGTGCCCCCATCTCAAGCGCGTCGAACGCCCGGCCCATCCCCTCGCCGTAAACCGATGACGAAACGACCAGGATAGGCGTCGGCGTGTATGCCATGATGCGTTCGGTCGCTTGCAGACCGTCGAGTCTGGGCATATGGATGTCCATGGTGACCAGATCCGGCCGCAATCGTGCGACCTCCTCCACCGCTTCGACGCCGTCTTTGGCCGTCCCGACGACCTCGATGCCCGGCTCGGTGGCGAGTATCTGGGCGAGCATCTCCCGCGCGACGAGCGAATCATCGACGATAAGTACTCGTATCGGGGAATCCTGGGGCACGGTCCTCCCTTGTCCTGTGTCAGCGGATCAGGCGCTCGACCGTGTCGAGCAACGTGTCCTGGTTGAAGACCGACTTCGTGATGTAGGCGTCCGCTCCCGCCTCGATGCCCTCGGCTTTCTCCCTGTCTCGTTCGAGCGAGGTCACGATGATCACGGGGATCCCCGCAAGCGTCGGGTCGGCCTTGATGGCGCGGGTCATCTCGAACCCGGTCATGTTCGGCATCTGGACGTCGGTGACGACCGCGTCGACGTCGAGACCCTCTTTGAGCTTGGCGAGACCCATCGCTCCGTCCATCGCGACCTCGACCTCGTAGCCGGCCGCCTCGAAGATCGAACGCTCGAGTTCGCGAGTGGTGAAGGAATCCTCGCAGATGAGGATGCGACGCGGACCGGCGTGCTCCTGCTCAGTGACCACAGTGGCGCGGTAGCCCGATCGGCGGCGGGCGTTGTCCATGAGGTCGGGGATGTTGAGGATCGGGACGACATCACCGACCCCGAGAATCGTCACCCCCGCGACGTTGTCGACTTTACGCAAATGCGTGCCGAGCGGTTTGATGACGATCTGCTGCTCGCCGACAAGCGCATCGACGATGAAGCCCATGCGATGACCCGAGAATCCGATAGTGCAGATGGGGATCTTCAAGCCTTCGTGACCCTTGTGCGACACGCCGAGGATGTCGCCGAGACGCACGATGGGAATCGTGCGGCGCTGGCGCCTGATGACCTCGCGGCCCTCGACCTTGATGATCCCCTCCGGCGTGACCCTCAGGGTCTCGTCGACGCTCGTCGTAGGCAACGCGAAGACCTGGTCGCCGACACGGAGCATGAGCGCCCGGATGATGGCGAGCGTCAGCGGGATGGTCAGGCGGAAGGTCGACCCCTCGCCCATGGTGCTGTCGACATCGAGCGAGCCCTTGAGCTTCTCGACGATGAACTCACGCACGACATCCATGCCGACGCCGCGACCCGATATCTCGGTGATGATCGCACTCGTCGAGAAGCCCTTCTCGAAGATGAGATACGTAGCCTCACGGTCCGACATCACCTTGGCCTCGGACTCCGAGATGTAGCCCTTCCGAATCGCGGCGGCCCGGACCTTGTCCGGGTCGATACCCGCGCCGTCGTCGGAGACCTCGATGACGATGTGGTCGCCTTCCTGGCGAGCCGCCATGCGGATCGTGCCCTTGGTCGGCTTGCCTGCGGCTATGCGTTCTTCAAGCGACTCGACGCCGTGATCGACCGCGTTGCGCATGATGTGGATGAGCGGGGCGTTGATCTCCTCGAGCACCTTCTTGTCGAGTTCGGTGTCTCCGCCTTCAAGGACGAGGTCGACGTCTTTCTTGAACGATCGGGCCAGGTCGCGCATCGCGCGCGGGAACGTCTGGAACACGGTGGAGACGGGCAGCATGCGCAGTCGCATCCCCTGTTCCTGCAGGTCGGTGACGACCACCGAGGTACGGGAGACGTCATCCGCGAAGTCCTTGAAGAACGCGGACTGTGCCCGGCGGCGGTCGGTGAGCAGCGAATCGAGCGTGCTGGACTCGTCCACGATGGCGGCTATCGTCTCATCGTCCATCCCTGCGGCGGCGATCAGCGACTTGAGCCTCACCCACGATTGCCACACTTCGCCTATCTCGGCGACGCTCTGACGCAGTTCAAGCATCCGCTGCTCCTCTTTGATCTGCGAGATGACGACCTCGCTGATCAGATTGAGCAAGCGATCGACCTGTGCTGTCTTGATGCGTATCGTGTGTTGAACCTTCACCCATAGCTGATCGTCACGCTGACTGGCCGCCGACGCGTCGGCGCAAGCCGCCTCCATGTCCTCGTCGTCTGCGTCCGTAACGATGCCCCCGGCCGCTTCCACAAGCAGGCCGGCTTCCGGCACAGCGTCCTCGACCTTCTTCTTCTTCTTCGCGGTCTTCTTCGCGAGCGTCTTCTTCGCAGGTGCCTGCCCTCCCCCTTCGGCCACTGCGGTCAGTCTGACCTGAAGACCCTCGAGGTCGAGCGCGTCGCCCTCGTTCTTGCCGCTGTTGTCGGCCAGATACACGATCGCGTCGAGCGCCTCGAAGAAGAAATCGCTCATCTCCGGCGTGTAGGGCATGATTCCCTCACGCACCTTAATCATGATGTCTTCCAGGCGGTGGGCGATGTCGGAGATTTCGAGCAGCCCCACCATACGCGAGGAGCCCTTGAGTGTATGAGCGTCTCGGAGCATCTGATCGAGGAGGTCACGGTTGTGCGGGTCCGCCTCGAGCGTGATCACGCCCTCGTTGAGTCGCTGGAGGAGATCCTGGGCCTCTTCCTGGAACTTCGATATGAATGCGCTACGGTCGAACTCGACCATTCACTTGCTCCTTGTCGGGTCGTCACGCCTATCCCACGATCCGGAACGCGGCCCCCACCTGACTCGACTCCTTCGCGATCATCGACAACTGCTCCGCGGTCGACGCCACCTGTCGACTGCCTGCCGCCGTCTGCTGTGCGACCGCAGCCACCTCGCGCATCGCCTTGACGACCTGCTCGGTCGCGCTCTTTTGCTGCTGAGTAGCGGTCGAGATCTCCTTGGCCGCCACGGTGGTCTGCTCGATCATCTCGAGAATCTGCTCGAGTGACTCGCCGGTCACTTGCGCGAGATCCACGCCGCTCTGCACCTGTTTGAGCTCCTGTTCGGTGGCGATGACGAGCTCGTTGGCCGCGCCCTGGATCTCGGTCATGATCTGACTGATCTCACCGGTCGAATCGACGACGGATTCGGCGAGTTTGCGGATCTCGATGGCGACGACCGAGAAACCCTTGCCCGCCTCGCCGGCGCGCGCCGCCTCGATAGCGGCGTTGAGCGCCAGGATCTTGGTCTGGTCCGCAATCGAGTTGATGATGTCGAGCACCTGGCCGATCTGCTGACTGCGCTCGCCGAGCGACAGGATCTTATTCGCGGAATCCTGGCTGCGTGACTTGATCTCCTCCATAGCCGTCAACGTGTTGAAGACCGCCTGTTGCCCGGATTCGGCGCTGCCCAGCGAGGCTTCGGCCATACCGACGACCTGGTTCGCGTTATCTGCGATCTGCCGATACGTAGCGGCCAGCTCCTCCATTGTGGCGGTGGTCTGGCTGATGGAAGCCGCCTGCTCCGCCGCCCCCGACGCCTGCTGCTCGGTGGCGGAGAGGATGTCGTTAGACGACTGCGCGAGCCGCTCCGACGACTCCTGGGTCTGGCGGATAAGATACACGATGAGGTCGAGCATCTGGTTGTACGACTTCGCGAGCACACCGAACTCATCGGGCGAATCGATCATGACCTTGTGACCGATCTCACCCTGGCACGATGCTTTCACGCTCTCGACCACGGCATCTAGGGGGGCCATGAACCGTTTGCCCACGGCCAGGAAGGCCACGAGCCACACGACTCCGAGAATCAGCATCGCGACCGCGAGGATCGCGAGGTCCATCGTGATTCCTTCGACCTCGCCGAGCTTGTCCCGAAGGACGAACCAGCCAATGAGCCACTGCACGAGGATGAACACGAATATCACGACCGCATTCACGAGGGAGTACTTGTAGAGGAACCTGCCCCTGATCAGCGTGACGAGCTTGGTCATTTCCCTGCCTCCCTGACGACTTCCACTATGCCGGGCCGATCGGTTCGAGAATGCGGTCGACGTTGACGAGCCCGATGAGCCGACCGTCGAAGTACACCGAGCCCGCGATGAACTCCGCTTGCGCCTTGCCTATCATGGACAGGGGCGGCTCTAGGCTGTCATGAGGAATGTCGACGATGTCACCGATCTCGTCGACGACGATCGCGGTGGTCACATCCTCATTGTGGATCACGATGGCGGAGGCCACCTGGAGATCGACGGTGAGCTGTCCGAGGCCCATGAGTTTCGCGACGTCGGTGACGGAGATGATCTCGCCGCGGATGTTCACCACGCCGAGGATGGAATCGGGCACGCACGGGATCGGCGTGATCCGGTACTCCTGGTATATCTCGCGCACGTCTTCGACGCGAACCGAATACCACTCTTCGCCGAGCCGAAAGAGCAGCAGGCCGATCAGGTCCGTCGCACTCTCTTCGACAGTCTCATGCGCGAGCGATTCCGCACGGCGGCGCAACACATCGGCCACGCCGGTGGCGAACCGTTCGCTGAGGTGTCCCGGGGTATCCTTCGTCATACCCGACCGTCACCCCACATCCAGGTCGACCGGAGCGACGAGCCGATCCACGTCGAGAAGGAACACGAGGTTGTCGTCGAGGTGACACACGCCGACCATACGGTCGGACAGAGCGTGAAGCCTGGGGGGAGGGGAAACGCATCCTTCAGGCAGGACGACCACGTCCTCGACCTCGTCGACGACGAGGGCGACGAGATCACCGTCGACGCGGCAGATGATCATGGGCGTGTCGAGACGGTATTCCTCACGAGGAAGACCGACCAGACCACGAATGTCGAGTGCGGGAATGACGGTGCCGCGCAGGTTCACCATGCCGACGATGGCGTCCCCCCCGCCAGGAACCTCCGAGAACGCGACGATCTGCTGGATCTCCTGAACGCTCTCGATCGGCAGACCGTAGCTCTGGCCAGCGAGATGGAATACGACCATGCGCTCGATGGAGGGAGTCGATGGCGCTGCGGGGACGTCATCGGCGACGATGTCCGATCGTTTCGTACGGGCGGTCACCCTCTCACCGCCCCATCACTGCGCGAACCGCAGGACGCGGTCGAGTTCGTCGGGGCTGACGCGGCCGTCGGCCACCTTGGCGATACCCGAGGCGATCATCGGACGCATGCCGGCCGCGCGAGCTGCGGCCGATATCTCCTCGGCAGAAGCCGCCCGGGCGATCGGGGCGCGCACCTGCTCGGTGAATGGAAGTACTTCGAAGATCCCCGTCACCCCCTGGAACCCGGTGTTCGTGCAAGCCGGGCAGCCCATGCCCTTTATCGCCTTGAGGTCGCCGGGGACGCCAGGAAGCATGTCGATAGCACCGCCGGTGACCTCGACCGAGCAGTGCGGGCAGTTCTGCCGGATGAGCCGCTGGCCCACGCCAAGCGTCAGGGCGGCGGCCAGCGAGACCGGTTCCGCTCCGA
>CAMTXY010000275.1:0-8895 GCA_947085795.1 uncultured Actinomycetes bacterium
ACGACGCTCTTCCGATCTCGACGCTCGACGCCTGGGGGAGTCCGGATACGTCCTGACCGGCGCGACACCGGTGGATCTCTTCCCCCAGACCTTCCACGTCGAGACCGTCGCGGTCTTTCAACGACCGGAGCGACACTGAGCGTCCGCCTGGTGCCAGAACTCTAAACGAGCCGCCCCACCTCGGGAAAGTCGGTGATGTAGACGTCGTGCGGAGCGTCGTCGTGTTCTAGCGTGAGGTCGGTACCGGCATCATGCATGGCCTCGTGCCCTCCGTCGGCCCACATCGCGCTTTCGGTCACGTCGTACACGACGCCATCGTACGCCACGTACGCATTGCGACCGTCCTTGCCGTCGTACGTGGCGAGATCCTCGAGCGTGAATTCCTTCATCGTTCCTCCGTCATGATCGGCGTCGCCTTCAGGGTCACAAGGTATGTCCCCCCGCCGCAACCGAACTAACGCCGAAAAGAACATGGACACCGGGGTATCGGGACCCGTCTTGGCGAACGGATTCGGACTCAGCCGCCGAGCCTCATCAGGAACCGCAGAATACGCAGGAACCCGCCACCCGCCACCGCAAGCGCCACCCAGGGTACGAGTTCTCCGGACTTGCCGCCATCACCGGTCTCATCTCCGGCGCCCAAAAGGCCGGTGTAGCCCACCGCGATGTCGTTTTCTCCCCCCAGGGTCTCGACGGTCATCGTGACACCCTCGGATCCGACCTCGACCGAACGAAGTTGTCGCAGCACCTCTGAAGCGACGGTGGCGCCCGAAACCGTGGTGGTGGTGCGGATGAGATGCTCCGCAGCGCCTGCGGGAGTGACCGCCACGAGCGACACGAACACCGCGATGATCCCGATCCGCACCAACCGCCTCATGACATCCGCCTATCGCCGGGGAAACCCGGGGCAATTCATGGTTCCCACATGCGGATATCATCGGCACAGCGACCATGCGACTTGGTGAGACCCGTCACAGACGACGGTCACGATCTCTCGAGGCGCTCCCGCAGACGGATGATGTCGACGATGATCTTCCGACCCTTCGTCGCCACGACCTCCTCCTTGGCGAGCGTCGAGATGATCCTGCTTGCGGTCTCGCGGGACGTGCCCGCCAGTGTGGCGATGTCGTAGTGCGTCATTCCCTGGATGACCGGCACGCCCCTCGACTCGTAGCTCGCCGTCGCCACGTTGAGAATGACCCGCGTCACGCGGTGGGTCGCATCGCAAAACGCCATGTCCTCGAGACGGGCGATGGTGTGACGCAGCCGGCGGGAGAGCGTGGCGATGAGCGACAGAGCGAGTCGCGGATTGATCCGAATCGCCGAAGAGAGGTCCTTCGCCTCAAGGCTGAACAGCTCGACGTCGCTCATCGCGATGACGTCGGCGGAGCGTGGCTCGGTGTCCACGAGGCTCATCTCGCCGAAGTGCGCCGGCGCATCGAGGTGGTTCAGGGCGAGCTCCTTGCCATCGGGAGACGCCAAAGAGACCTTCACCCGGCCGGACACGAGGATGTACATCGCCGAACCCTTGTCGTTCTGACTGACGATGAACGCGCCTTTTGGGTAGTGGCGGAACCGGACCATGTCCACGAACGTATCGAGGTCGTCGGCGGACAGGTCGGAAAACATCGGAATCGACCTGAGTTTGCCGACCGCTTGCTCGCGTGTTGACTGCGGTTCGTTCATAGGTGTGCTATCGGCGTATACCTTCTGTGACTTGAGGCACACGTCGCCGAATATCGTCCCACTTGACAGACGGTCGCGGCCATGGCCCGCAGGACGCGGCGGCGTATTGATCCGCCCGCTCACACGAACAGGCTGCTACATCGAGGTACGGATGTACTCGATCATGCGCGGAGTCACGTGCGGGATCAGCTCTGGCAAATACGTCGGCATGAGCGAGTACATGGTCTTGGGAAGCAGATCGGGAATGAGCTCTTCCATGTCGTCTGGCATCGGGCCGACGTGCTCCTGCACCGCCGCGATCATGTCCGGCATGACCTTGGCCATGATTCCATCGATGAGCAGCGGGAACATCGCGGGCATCATCTTCTCCATCATGGCCAGACCGCCCGGCACGTACTTCATCGACCTCATCATGGGCTTCATGCCAGGCGGCATGGCGTCCATCATCTGCGGGAAGATGCGTTCCATGAGGGCGGCCATGTTCTCCGGCTGCATGAGCACGATGAACTTCTCGAAGTAGCCCCACATATACATGGAGCGATCGGTGGTATCCGGGATGTCGTAGCCCGCCGCTTGCGCCACGACCCGGGCGAGATCGTCGATCTTCAGGCCGAGGTCGTTCTTGATGTTGCTGTCCCGCAGCTGCACCTGGCAGCAGGGACACAGTGCGACCACCGTATCGGCCCCGACGTCGACAGCCTCCTTGAGACGGTGCCCGCCGAGGATTGGAGCGACCGGCATCTCGCCGACAAGCGTAAGAACCGACCCGCAGCACAGACCCTCTTCGCGGTTGTGTTCCATCTCGACATAGTCGACTCCTGGAATCGCTTTGAGCATCTCGCGCGGCGGCTCGTACAGGCCCTGGGCGCGTCCGGCATGGCACGAGTCGTGGAAGGTGATCCTGCCCTCGATGGGGTTCTTCAACTCCAGACGACCGTCACCGAGCGCCTCACTCACGATCTCGGAATAGTGTTTCACCTCGAACTCGTACTCCTCGCCGCGCTCACGGGCGAGATTCGCGTAGAGCTCTTTCCACACGAGGGCGCACGCGGGACACGAGGTCACGATCGTCTTCGCCCCCCGCTTGCGGGCCTCTGCGACATTGTGCTCGTAAATCTCCTCGAACACGTCCCACTTGCCCGCTACCTTCATCGGGATCCCACAGCACGCTTCGTCGGTCCCCATGTAGGCGAGGTCGTAGCCGGCGTCGATGAGCAGACGCACGCTCGCCTCGGCGACGTCGTGCTCGACGTAACTGGCCGTGCAGCCCGCGAAGTACATGAGCTCGCCGCTCTCCTTGAGCTTCGGCTTGATGTCGTCCGGAACCCAGTTCGCGCGGTTCTCACGCTTACCCGCCCAGATGTCGTTCTCACCACGAAGTGATGCGGCCATCATCTCGAACGGCGGGAACGTGCCCCGCTTCTCCTCGTGCACGAGCTTGCCGCGCATCTCCATCCAGTTGTGTTCGATGGGAAGTTGGAGCTGACAGCGGGTGTTGCAGACCTCGCACGTCGTACACACGAGAAACGTGTCGACCATCCTGCGGTCGAACTCCGCACGACCCTCCATCACCTCGCGGAGATACGCATACTTGCCGCGCGGCGAATGGGACTCCCAGCCGCGCCCTGTGTACTGCTCGCACGTCGGGACGCAGTAACCGCAGCGCGCGCAGGCGTACGCCATGAACGCGACATCTCCCGGAATCCCCCGGACATCTTTGAGGTCACCTAAGCGTGCCGGGGGCTTCGCCGCGTTGGCGATCGGGCGCACGAGCGGCTCCATGACAGCAGCGGCACCCATGACCAGGTCGATGACACCTCGGCCGAGAACCTTGTTGGGGTTCATCATCCCCGCAGGGTCGACTTGCGCCTTGTACGCGGTCAGCGCTTTGACTCTCTCGGCACCCAGGACACCGTTCGCCTCGCGGCGGAAGTAGAGCCCCGTCGAGTACGCCGAACCCCCGTGCGCCTTGGCGATGCCGATGACCGACAGCGACAGAGCGAACGCCAGGTTGAAGGCGAACGAACGCTCGTCATGCGGAATGAAACCGAGGAGCACGACGTCGTCACCCTTGGCATGCATGCCCTCGAGGATGAACGGCTGATCGATCTTCGCATCGATCTCGGCGAGCACCGCAGAAAGCTCTGCGAGCGGCACGACCACCTCGGTCGGGACGAGCGATGGCCCGATCCGCTTCAGACGCATCGGGGCGAACCGCACCTCCCACTCGTGCTCGGCGACCTTTGGACCGAGGTCCCTCCCGCCGGACGACCCGACGATGGCAGCCAGCGCACCGTCGATCGCATCGTGACGGGACTCCGGATATGCGACCACGACGATGTAGGCTTCGGGTAACTGCGGGTCGAAGTGGGGATGCGCTTCTTCGTACGGGTGACCGTGCCGGTGCGGAAGCTGCTTCTTGAGGGCGACCGACTCGGGGTTGAGGAAGGTGATCGACCAGATCGGGAGCTGCTGCGCAGATACCGCCGCGAGCGCTGAACCCAGCGCGGCCGCATCGGGAAACGCGAACGCGCGGTGCACCTCGGGCTCGTGCGCGCGGATTCTGAAGGTGAGTTCGGTGATGATGCCGGTGATACCCTCGGCGTCGGCGACGTGGTTCAACAGATCGTTGCCGAGGAACTCCTTGACCTCTCCGTTCGGCAACACCACCCGCGCCGAGACGACGTTCTCCTTGAACGTGCCGTACTCGTACGAACCGAAACCCGCCCCGCCCTGTGCTACCCACCCGGCAGCACCGGACGAAGGCGTCGAGGAGGGGTAGAGGCGCAGCGCGAGGCCGTCCTTGTTCAGTTCGCGCTCTATCTGCTCCCAGATCGCCGAGGCCTGGACCGTGGCGGTCATCTCCTTGTGGTCGACGGAGATCACGCGATGCATGCCCGACATGTCGGCGACGATCGCTCCGTCGACCGGGAGTACACCGCCGTAACCCGACGTGGCCCATCCCCGGGGAACGACCTTGAGCCCGTTTCGCAAGGCGAACCTGATGAGATCGACGACCTCTTCTTCGGTTCCGAGGCGCACGACCGCACCGGCGATACCGGCAGGCACGAACGGCTTGACGAGTCTCGGCATCGCACCGATGTCAAAGGAGTACATCGCGCGTTCCGTGCGATCCGTCCTGACACGGTCGCCGAAGATGTCCCTCAGTCCGGCTTCGACTCGCTCGCTCACGGATGCCATAGATGCGTCTTCCTCTCACAGGGGGTCGAAACCGTCGCTCGCCGCAGCTGTGTCGCACCCGGCGATCCAAGCCTCGATTCAGATGATATCATCATACCCCCTCGGGTATTTTCGGTCAAGGATACAGCCTCCGGCAGGCAGCGCATGCTACGATGGGCCGACCCACACCGACACACCGGGAGACGAAATCCGCCGAATCATGAAGGCCATCCTTTTCGACCTCGACGGCACCCTGCTCGACATCGATATCGATGCGTTTTTGAATGGCTACTTCGCGAAGCTCTCCTCGGCGATCGCGGCGATCGCGAACGACGACGGACATCACGACCGGATACTTCGCGCGATCCACGAGGCGACGGGAGCTATGATGCGGCCGCACGAGCCGTTCACGAACCGCGAGGTGTTCGTCCGGGAGTTCGACCTCCTGACGGGAATGGACCTGACAACCCTGTGGCCGGTGTTCGAGCGATTCTATGCGGAGGTCTTCCCCGCCCTGGGTGACGGCCTCGGACCCGCCGAGGGGGCCGCCGAAGCGTTGGCCGCTGCACGCACATGCGGTTTGAAGATCGCCGTGGCGACCAATCCCATCTTCCCGCGCACCGCGATCGAACACCGGATGTCATGGGCGGGCATCGCGCCCGATGCTGTTGACGCGATCACCGACTTCGAGACCATGGTCGCATGCAAGCCGCATGCGGCGTACTTCCGTCAGACCGCCGGAATACTCGGGGTGTCGCCTCACGAGTGCCTGATGGTGGGAGATGACGCCATACTCGACCTCGCCGCAGCGGACACCGGCATGAAAACGTTTTACGTGGGAGGAGCGGTCAGGGTCTCGGCCGACTACCGCGGTTCGCTCGCCGATCTGGCAGACTTCATCGCGCGTAGCTGCTGAAAGACTCCGGACTCAGCCGCGTTTCTTGCGTATGAGCGCCACCCACGCACCATCGAGCCGCTGATCGTAGAAGTATTCGAACCGTCCGCGCGTCTCTTTACGCAGATCCAATTGGTAACCGAGCCCGGCGGGCTCGTGGTCGCAGATCACGACCAGGCTCTCATCGGAATCCATCTCGATCATCTTGTCGACGATGGTGAACACCATCGGACGCCGGAGGCCCGGATTGAATCCCCGTATGTCGATGACGAGGCCGTTGAGCGGGCCGCCGCCGGAATTCATCGTCAGGAACTCCCCACACTCGCTCGAACAGGTGACCTTCTCAGAAGACGTTCTGTGCGGATCGCGGCGTTCCTCGTTTTCCTCCGATATCGTGGTGTGCGGATCACCCTCGCCAGACTTGCCGTTCACCCGGCAGCATGATTCGGGCGCCACTTGTTTGTTTCTTCCCCATCCTGACACACGGTCTGCGAGAAGCGTAGCGGGAGCCCGCGAGGGAACCCGCGGGGGAACCCGCGAGGGAACCCGCGAGAGTATGTAGAATATTCACATAACTGCCCATCTATGGGTATGATTGAAGACGACCACACGTATTCTGCGTCAGCGCCGAAAGTCGCCGAGGGGGTCATAGAAGACGTGTATCCGTACACGCGCGCCATGTCGGACCATCGCGGTCCCGGCACTGACGCCCACCGCGCACCGGAATCCACGGTGCCCACTCCTGAGCCTCGAACGAAGCCGGCTACCTTCTTGTCTTGAGCGATTCGTTTCCAGTCATACACGCCCTGAGTCTCGCGGGAAGGAGGATGCCGGACGGAACACCTCGCTAGCCGGCGGCGCATGCCTGGAACGACCGCGCACTCCGGCAAACTCACGACCGCACCCGCACACAGTCACGTTACCTAGCAAGGAGGTGTATGGCATGGCGCATGAGGACCACGACGCCCTTCGATCACTGCTCGCGTTCCGAGGGGTGACGCGTCGCGATTTCCTCAAGTTCTGCGGTTCTGTGGCCGCGCTTCTAGGGATGTCGGAGTCGATGATCCCGCAGATTGCAGCAGCGGTGGAGAAGGGCGCGAAGCTCAAGCCCGCGCTGTGGATCAACGGCGGCGCCTGTACGGGCTGCACCGAGTCCATGGCGCAGGTCGACTCCCCTGATGTGGCCACCGTCGTGCTCGACATCCTGTCGATCAATGCGTTCGAGACCATCTCCATGGCGCAGGGCGACGATGCCGAGAAGGCCATCGAGGAAACCATCAAGAAGGCCGAGGAGGATCCCGAGAACAAGGGCTTCATCCTCATCTACGAGGGTTCGGTCATGCGTGGCCAGAACGGCAACACCCTACGGGTGGCCGGTGTCGCCCAGACCGACGTTCTCGCCAAGAAAGCCGAGGCCGCCGAAGCAATCGTCGCAGTGGGTTCGTGCGCTGTCGACGGCGGATGGGTCGCTGCGGCACCTAACCCGGCCGACGCTACAGGCATCATGCAGTTCCTCAAGGGCAAGGGTGTCGACACCCCGGTCATCAACCTGCCGGCCTGCCCGGTCAACCCCGAGTGGATCGTGGCGACGGTGATCAACGTCCTGCTACTCGATCGCCTTCCCGAGATGGACAGCTTCAACCGCCCGAAACTCATCTTCGGTCAGGCCATCCACGACAACTGCCCGCGTCGCGGTCACTTCGAGAACGGCGACTTCGTCTACGAGTTCGGCAGCGCGCAAGAGGCTCTCGGCTACTGTCTCTACCCCCTCGGCTGCAAGGGTCCCCAGACGTTCACCAACTGTCCGATCGTCCGCTGGAACAGGCGTGCGTCGTGGTGCGTCGAATCAGGTTCTCCGTGTATCGGTTGCGGCGTGTCGAGTCCGACCCCGGGCGGCAACTGGGTCGACGTGGGCGCACCGTTCCTCAACCGTCACCGGGACCTCCGGATCGGCGACATGATCACCCAACCGTCGACCGTGGCCGCCGCCGTCGGTGCCGCCGCCGCTGCCGCCCTCGTGGTGCACGGCATCGGCATGAAGGCCGCCGGCCGCATGGACGGCGGAGCTCCTTACGAGGAAATGAAGGAGCACGATCGCAAGAAGGGAGGTGGTAGATAGTGGCACGCGCGGTTATCGACCCGTTGACCCGTATCGAGGGTCACATGCGAGTCGAAGTCGAAGTCGAAGGCGGCGAAGTCAAAGACGCCTGGATTTCCGGAACGTTGTACCGCGGTATGGAGACGGTGCTGAAAGGCCGCCGCCCGCAGGATGCATTCTACATCTCACAGCGCATCTGCGGTGTCTGCCCGGTCTCGCACGGCCACGCATCCACGATGTCGGCCGAGGCCGCCATGGGCATCCAGATACCCGAAGGCGCTCGCCTCGTCCGCAACATCATCGAAGGCGCGCAGTACCTGCACAGCCACATCCTGTGGTTCTACACACTCGGCGCGCTCGACTACGTCGACCCCGTCAAGGCGCTGTCGGCCAACATCGCTGACACCTACGCGCTCGCGCACGCCGCCGGCACGCGGGTCGCGGATTTCGGTGCTATCGCGAAGCGCCTGGCGGCCTTCGTGGAGAACGGCCAGCTGTCCATCTTCACCAACGGTTGGTTCGGTCACCCAGAGTACGCTGCTGATATGCCCGCCGAGCTGCACCTCATCGCGGTCGCCCACTATCTCGAGGCACTCGAGATGCAAGCTGAAGCGGCGGCCATCATCGGAGTGATCGGCGGTAAGTTCCCGCACTTCATGACCTCGATCAACGGGGGCACCGCATTCGTTCCCACCGAGGAGAAGCTCGACGACATCCTATTCCGTCTGCTCAAGGTCAACGCGTTCATCCGTGAGGTCTTGATTCCCGACACCCTCGCGATCGCTCCGTTCTACGCGGATGCGCTCACGTTCGGTGGCGGTGGCGGTAACTTCTTGTCGTGGGGCGTGTTCAACGATCCGAGTTTCGAGCTCAACAACCGCTACCTGCCCGCTGGATTCTCCGAAGGGGCGAGCCTCGGCGTCGAGGACGTCGACATCGACAACGTCAAGGAGTACACGGAGCACTCATGGTACAAGTCGCCGTCGGGCCTCAACCCGAAGGTCGGCGAGACTGTGGCCGATTTCGACGAGTACAA
>CAMTXY010000276.1:0-10905 GCA_947085795.1 uncultured Actinomycetes bacterium
CACGGGATGAGCGAGGCGTTCTCGACCGGGTCCCACGCCCAGTAGCCGCCCCAGCCGAGCACGACGTACGCCCAGATGGCGCCAAGACCGTTACCGAGGCCGAGGAACAACCACGCGAACACGGTGATGCGGCCGGACAGCTCGACCCAGCGCTTCGATCCGTCACCGGTGATGAGCGCGGCCATCGCGAACGCGAACGGCACCGTGAAACCGGCGTACCCGATGAACAGCGTGGGCGGGTGCAGGATCATCGCCCAATGCTGCAGCAGCGGGTTCATCGCCGAGGTGGTGAGTAGCTCGCCGGAGGGTCCGATCCACTCGGCCGGGGAGAGCTTGAACGGGTCATGCCCCTGCGTGAACAGCTTGGCGAGGAATACGGTCTGTACGATGTTGATGACCGCGAGCCCCATGTTGGAGACTTCGTCGGTCTCGGCCATGCGCTTCCAGGCCACCCACGAACCGAACAGCGCGATGAGCCACATCCAGAACATGAACGAGCCCTCGCGGCCGGCCCAGATGGCGGACAGCTTGTAGAGCCACGCGAGGTTGGAGACGTCCGTCGAGTGGTTGAGTGCGACGTACTCGAACGTGAAATCGCTGCGGAAGAACGCCGAGACCAGAATCGCTATGGAGACCGTAGCGGCACCCGCGGCGATGAACGTCGCGTAGTAGCCGGTGTTGGTAACGCCCTCTCCCTGCCTGGGTCCGAGGGAGCGTCCCCAGAACAGGGACACCACCGAGATGACAGTAGCCACAAGAGACAGGCCGAGGAACACGCTACCCAATGTCGCCATTCGCGCTGACGCTCCCTTCCCGTCGGTACCTAACGGGCCTCGGCACCCTGTGCGCCGGATGGCCCGGATGAAGCCGTCGTACTCCTACTTCTCCGAATCGGAGAGCGCGACCGAGGTGGCGACGTACACCCCGTCCCCGTCGAGCTCACCACCGAGAACGACCTGCGAACCATCGGCCATCCCGTCGGGCAACGCGCCCCCGAAGAACACCGGGACCTGCGCCCCTCCCTCGGCGGTCGCCTGGACCTTGAAGCGGATCTCCTCGGTCACCGGCTTGATGCTCCCGGAGACGATGAAACCGGTCACCGGCTTGTAGCCTGCAGAGGTCTGCGCGAGCAATTCGTCAACGCTCAGCGCGCCGGTGGCTGACTCGTACTTCGACGGACATTTGGTGATCATGTCGCCGGAAGTGAGAAGGGTGCCGTCGGCGTTGATCTCACCGGTCACGATGGCGACGACTCCGTCACCGAACGTCGAAGGCACGCCCCCGGTGTACTCGACTTTGATCGTCGGGCCGCCGGTCGCGCCCTCGTCGCGGATCTCGAAGCGCATCGGGTTGGACCTGCGGTCCCACGACCCGTCGATGACCGTACCGCTCACGCGCACTCGCTCACCGGCGAATTCGGTGGTGCCGGCGACATCGCTCACCGTCCGCGAATACGCGCCGTCGTTGGCCCCGGCGCCGAAGAAAATCGCGACGACTGCGACCAGGATGATCGCGGTCACGCCGATGAGACGGTTGCGGGCTCGTTTGTTCACGCGAACGGCTCCTTTCAGCGACAGCACGACATACGTTGCGGCGGCCGTAAGGGAGCCCCGGTCGATGTGACCAGTAAGACAAACGCACCACTTATCGAGCTGCCTGCCTGAACACCGTTATGATACCCCCGCGCCACGCCCACGACAATTCGCGCGCACCGTACCTGCGAAGGTCAATGTCCGGCGAACACACGGCGAACCTCACGATTCCACGTGGTCAACAGCAACAGGCGTGCCGAGCCACTGCACGTCGGGCGTGAACCCCACTCGCTCGAGCAACGTCAGGTACTCCTCGGCGGGTAACTCCGCAGACGCGCCGGACAGGGCGATGAGCGTCGCTTCGATGACGTTCGCGCCGAACGAGCGGCCCCCGAGCCGCGGCGTGCTCGCGACGAGCAGCTCGACGCCGCGGCTGCGGCACAGCTCGACGTCGGCGGCGGTGGTGGTGTTGGTGATGACCCACTTCCCGCGCATGTCTTCGGGCATGTGTTTCTTCACGTACTGCCAGTCCCCGGCGACGATGTCGGCCCACTCGTAGAGTCGCTCAACGGCAGGGTTGGGTTCAGGTGGTTTGTCCTGCTCGCTGCCGGTCGGATAGAGCCACGAGAACGGCATCTGCACGGCCATCGGCGTGAGCACACGCACGAACATCACCAGCGAGGACCAGCGGCGGATCGGCACCGGCAGGCCGAGCGCATAGATCAGGTCACCGAAGACCATCTCACAACCAGCGTCGCGCAGCCCTTCGGCCATGCCCCACCTATCGACCGCAGAGGTCATGAGGACCTTCTTGCCACGCAACTGAAGACCGCACGTGTCTCTCAGGTACGTCACGACGCCCGCTTCGACCGCGCCCTTCAGGCCGCTTCCGTCGACGACCGGCGTGGAGCCCGCTGCGGCTTTGAGCCGCTTCGCTTCGCGGAAGTAGTAGCGGCGGCCGGCGGCCTTGAGGTACATGTCGATGCCGCCCATGCCGAACGCGGCGACTTTGCCGTCGAGCTCGACGAAGATGTCGGCGGCGCGCTCGAGCGAGCCGTCAGTGCCGATGCGGCTGATGCGGAACCGCTCGCCGAGCAGGTCGAGCTCCACCGCGTGGTCCCGATCCGACGAACCGATCGAAACGCTCACGACCTCTTTGATACCGACCACCTCTCCGCACGCGCCGCCGCTTCGCGCAGTACCGCGCTCACGCGACCGGTCCGGGCCTTACCCGTCCGGGCCGACAGGACATCGTCGAGTATCCGTTCGAGTTCGTCGAGGTCGACGTGCACGTCTTCGCGCAACGGTGTCGGCCCTAAGGGGATGCCCACCACCTCGGTGCCGAGGATGCGCTCGATGAGCTCGAGCCGCCAGTCGCTGGCCATTAGCACGACGACGTCGAAGTCGCGCAGCGTCGCGAGGGTCTCGAGCAGGCGGTTGAACACGTCGTAGCCCGGCGCGGATTCGATGTCCTCGCGCTCGGACTGGGAGAACACGAGTACGAAGTCGAGTCCTTTGCGCTCGCCGAGCTCCTTGACCTGCACAGCGTTGGCGACCGGAAAACCGACGAGCGCCACCCGCGCACCTCGGCGCACCTCGCCGAGCGACTCGAGGAACGACACGAATGTGCGCTGGACGCCGTAGGCGCGCGCGACCTCCTCCTGAGTCGAGCCCGCTTCCCGGTCGGCGAGGATCTCGTCGAGCACTGTGGCGAGCTTCTCGCGACTCACCACTTTGTCGCCGATGCGGAAGAACCTCATCAGGCCTCCTCGATGTTGCGGGCGTAGATGATCATGAGCCCTTTGAGCGTCAGGTCGACGTCCGCATGCGTGACCGTCTCGCACAGCGGAGCCATGCGTTTCGCGAGTCCACCGGTCGCCACCACGGGTGTCTCGGTGCCCAACTCACCCCAGATACGGCGCACGAGACCGTCGATCATGGCGGCCTCGCCGAGCATGAGACCGGCCTGCACGCTCGCCCGGGTGTTGGTGCCGATAACACGCGGCGGCGCTTCGAGGTCGACATTCGATAGCCGGGCCGCCTTGCTGAAGAGCGCCTCGGCGCTCGTCTCGACACCCGGAGCGATGGCGCCGCCGAGATACGCGCCATCGGCGTCGACGACGTCAAGCGTCGTAGCGGTGCCGAGGTCGACGACGATCACCGGGCCACCGAACTCCTCGAAAGCGGCGACACCGTTGACGATACGGTCCGCCCCGACCTCGTGCGGGTTGTCGTAACGGATGGGCATCCCTGTCTTGAGTCCGGGACCGACCACCATCGGAGCGATACCGACGGCCGCGAGCGAGAGCTCCTCGTACGCGCTCGTCAGGCGCGGAACCACGCTCGACATAACGATCGCCTCGATGCGGCTCCAGGCGTGCCCCTCCGCCTCGAGCAGCGCGCCGAGCTTCACGCGCAGCTCGTCGGCGGTCAACGAGGCGTTGGTCGATATGCGCCAGTGGGCGTCGAGCACGCTCGCCGCAGTGGCGCCAGCGGCCGGAGCACCGCGGAACAGACCGAGAACGGTCTGCGTGTTGCCCACATCGACTGCCATGATCATCGTCGGTCCCTCCCCGGTGCCACAGGACGGCGTATCCGGTCCTGCGCACGCATGACGGCACGGTAACGCCTCCGGTCGGCACGCGTCCTCTCAATGGTATCATCGGCGCAGGTCGAACGTACCGACGGACGGAGGTCCTCGCGTGACGGCCACCGCGCCCAGAGTACTCGTCGTCGACGACGAACAGTCTATTCTCGAGTTCGTCTCGTACAACCTGCGCAAAGAAGGTTACGAGGTCGTCACGGCCACCGATGGCGACGAAGCCGTCCGTCTCGCCGAGGATTCCTCCTTCGACCTCGTAATCCTCGACATCATGCTGCCCGGAACCGACGGCTACGAGGTCTGTCGCCGCATCCGCGTCCGCTCCGAGGTCCCGCTGCTGTTCCTTTCGGCGCGCGACACCGAACTCGACAAGGTCGTCGGGCTCGAGCTCGGCGGGGACGACTATCTCGCCAAGCCCTTCGGCATCCGGGAGCTGCAGGCACGGGTCCGGGCGTTGCTGCGGCGCGCCAGCCAGGGCGGCGGACAGGTCGCCGGTGTAGCGGGTGAGCGTCTCGAGGCCGCCGGCATCGTACTCGACGAGACCTCGCACGATGCGCGCTACGGTGACACGCCGATCGACCTGACGCCGCGGGAGTTCGAGCTGCTCGCCACACTCATGCGCTATCCCGGCAAGGTGCTCACACGCGACCACCTGCTCAGGCAGGCGTGGGGGTGGGAGTACCTCGTCGAGACCAAGACGGTCGACACGCACGTCAAGCGGTTGCGCGACAAACTTCAGGCCGCCGGCGTCGAGCCCGCCGTGATCGAGACCGTGCGCGGGTACGGCTACCGCATCCAGGCCTGACGTCCCGTCGATTCCGCCGAGGAGCCCCGTGCACACCTCGATCCGCACACGTCTGCTTCTCTCGCTGCTCGTCGTCGCGATGACGTCGGCTGGCGTGTTGTCGTGGTATTTCATGCGCGAGCTCGAAGCGTACGGTCTGCGCAAGCTCGAGGAGAGGCTCGGCAGCGAGGCTCGGCTCGTGGCGGCGATCGCCGCTTCGACGGGACTGCGGGACTCCGGCCATCTCGGAGCGGCGCTCGAAGACGCCGCGCTCGACGTGAACTCCCGGCTCATCGTGCTCGACGAAACTGGCAGGGCTGTGGCTGACTCGATCGGCAAGACCGGACTCGGGAAGGACTACTCATCGCGGCCCGAGATCGAGCGCGCGCTCGCCGGCGGATACGGCGCGCATACCCGGCTCTCCCCTGCGGGACGTCTGGCGCTGTACGTCGCCTATCCCGTCCAGCGCGACGGAGCGGTGATCGGTGTCGCTTACTCTTCGGCACAGACGTTCTCGATCATCACGCTGTTGCGGGACTACCGCGCCCGCCTCGGCTCGTTCGTGGCGCTGTTCGCCGCCGTGACCCTGCTCATCGCCGAGCTGCTCGCCCGGTGGCTGTCACGTCCGTTGCGAAGGCTCGAGGCTGGTGCCGCCGCGTTCGCCTCCGGCGACCACAGCGCGCGGGTGCGCCCGGCCGGATCGCGCGAGACTCGCGCGGTCGGCGAAGCGTTCAACACGATGGCCGACGAGGTGGGACGCGTGGTCGCCGAGCTCAAGAACGAGGAGCGGCGCAAGTCGCAGTTCGTCTCCGATGTAAGCCACGAGCTGCGCAGTCCGCTCACCGCGATACGCGGTACCGCGGAAACCCTGCTCGAAGGAGACGTGCCCGACGAGGACGAGCGGCGCTTCCTCGCGACAATCGTGCGCGAGTCCGAACGTCTCGCGCGTCTGGCCGAAGACCTGCTGGCCCTGCAACGGATCGAGGGGGCCACGGGCGAACTGCCGATACGCCGTATCGACCTGCGCGCGGTGACACAGGGCGCCGCGGACTCGCTCGAACATTTCACCTCGCAACGGTCGGTTCGTGTCGAGATCGTCGGGGACGCCCCTGCGGTCCTCGGCGATCCGGACCGTCTCCAGCAGGTGGTCGCCAACCTGCTCGACAACGCATCGCGACACATGTCCGGCGGCGGGACGGTCACGATCGAACTTGGGCGCGACGAGACGTACGCCCTCCTATCGGTGCTCGACGAAGGGCCGGGTATCGACGAGGACGCGCTGCCGCACGTCTTCGACCGCTTCTACCGCGCTCAGACGAGCCGCGACCGCTCCACGGGCGGTGCCGGGCTCGGGCTGGCGATCGTGCGCGCGATCGTCGACCGGCACGCCGGCGAGATCACCGCCGTCAATCGACCCGAGGGCGGCACGCGGTTCACCGTGCGCCTGCCCGCGCTGCGGAGCTGACGATCGCGTCACCGACACGTCAACCGACCGTCGCCTTGGCGCCACCCACCGGACCCGGCCTGGGTCCATGATGGGAGTCTAGACGCGCGGGGTTACGGCCCCACCGACCTCATCATTGACTTCGGGGCGCGAACGCGCGGGCGTTCGCGGGAGAGGAGATACCGGTGACCGGACCACGGTTGTTCGCGATCTTCCTGATCTTCATCGCTGCTTCATTCGGCTGGGTCGTTCTCGGTGGATCGATTGAATTGCGTACGGGCCATGCGGATGACATGGGCTGGGAACAGGTCGGCTCGCTGTGGGGTGAGCCACAGCACCAGCAGGCACCACGCTTCCGTACCGGTTCGGGCGTGCTACCCATCACCTCGAGTGACATCACGGCGAACCTCGCGCTGGAGCAACGACGCAAGGGGCTGCTGTGGTATGCGACGTACGCCATCGACTTCTCGGCCGCATACGGGGTACACAACAACACCACGAAGACCGCACGGGTCACGATGGAGTTGCCATTCCCGACCCCGAACGGGGTGTACGACGGATTCGCTGTGCGCGTCGACGGTCAGGCGGTTCCCGTGAGCTACCGAGAGGGCGCCGCCCTTGCATCGTTCGACGTCGAGACCGGACAGACGGCGCTCGTCGAGACGGGCTACCGCACGCAGGGTCTCGACGAGTGGCGCTATGTGGCCACCGAGGGTGTCGGCGTGGTCGACGACTTCTCGCTCACCATGCGCACGGACTTCAGCGGGTACGACTTCCCTGGCGACAGCGTATCCCCGACCGAGAAGCGCGAGAGCGCATCCGGTGACGAACTCGTGTGGTCCTATGAGAGTCTCGTGAGCGGACGTCCGATCGCCATCCGGATGCCGACGCCCATCAATCCCGGGCCGGTCGCATCGCGGATCTCGTTCTTCGCTCCGGTCTCGCTCCTGTTCTACTTCGCCGCGCTCGTGCTCGTTACCGCGACGCGACGCGTGAGCATCCACCCCATGAACTTCGCGTTCCTAGCCGCAGGGTTCTTCGCGTTCCACCTGCTGTTCGCGTATCTGGTGGACCGCATCGACCTCACAGTGGCCTTCGCGATCGCCTCGGCGGTCTCCGTCGGCCTGTGCGTGACGTATCTGCGACTCGCGATCCCCGACCACCGCACGCTCGCCGAAGCCGCCATCGGGCAGTTCGTGTTCCTCGTGCTGTTCAGCTTCAGTTTCTTCTTCGAGGGTTACACCGGTCTGGCTATCACCATCGGTGCGGTGCTCACTTTGGCCTACTTCATGTTCAAGACAGCCCGCATCGACTGGAGCGGTCTGTTCGAGCGCAGCGCAGCCGAACGCCGCGAACGGCGTGCCGCCAACTGAGATAACGGCACCCGAAAGATCAACAGCGGTCGAGCGTGAGCAGCGTACGGCCGGGCACGACCTGCTCGAACAGGGCGGCGGTCTGGGGGTGGCACGTGAACACGACCACCTGCCGGCGGGCGGCGAGGTCGGCGACCGCGCGTGCCGCTCCCTCGCGCCGCTGCGGGTCGAAGTTCACGAGGATGTCATCCATGAGCACCGGCAGACCGGGTCCTACGCCGTCGAGCGTCTCGATGAGCGCTATGCGCAATGCGAGATAGAGCTGCTGGACCGTGCCCGTGGACAGCTCGGATGACGGCTTGATCCGGGCGACCTCGTCGTACACGAGGAACTCGCCGCTGCGAGGCACGGATACGCGCACGTATCGACCTCCGGTGATCAACGCGAATACTTCACTTGCCCGACGGATGACCTCGGGCTGGCGGGTTCGCTCATGATACTCCTGCGTACGGGCCATGAGTCTGGTGGCGAGCGCAAGCACCGCGTAGCGTTCAAGCGCCGCCTCCGTGCGCTCAACCAGGCCCGTGAGCTCGAGCCTGAGCTCGGCCATCGCCGAATCGCGCCCGGCGCTGTTCAGGTGCGTAGTCAGGGTCGTGTGTTCGCCGAGTAGTTCGTCGTAGGCGTCGTCCGCTTCGCGAGCGGCGCAGCCGGCGGCCTCGGCATCTGCACGAACCTGCAGCGCGTCGCAGTCGGACATACCGATGCGCTCAAGGGTAGCGGTCGTGTCGTCGCGCGCTACGGCCTGGCGCCGCTCCGCGTTCGCGACGAGCTCGCCCAAGCGTTCCGATTCCCGCGCGATCTCGTCGCGCTGCGCCGAGGCCGCTAGCGTAAAGTCGAGCAGTTCGCGGGCGCGTGCGGCAAGCGTGGGGATCTCTTCGAGCGGCGCGTCATCGACGCCAGGCAGAAACGCGCCAACGGCAGCGGCGAGCCGCGAGCGGTACGCTTCGCACCATGCGAAGTCGGTGGCCTGCGCTTCCTGTCGCCGGTCGAGTTCGCGTGCCGCAAGCCGCCAATCCTTGACCGCCGCGACCATGATCGCAACGGCGGCGGCATCGTCCCCTGCAACCGAGAGGCCTCGCGCGGCGAGCCAGGAACGCCACTCTGTGCGTGCCGCCTCGAGTTCATCTGAGTCGATACGCGCAAGCTCCTCGGCGGTGCATGCCCGCTGCTCGAGATCCTCAGCGGACGGACCGGCCGCAGCCGGAACCGCCATGCGGCCGGAACGCAGAAGCAACACACCCCCGACAAACGCGATCACCGCGCCGAAGACCACCGACACCCATTCGCGCATGAACGCAGCACCAGCGGCGAGCAGCAGCCCGGCTCCGAGCATGACGAACGCGGGCAGCCGCTGCGCCGGGGCGGGGGCTGCGAGTGAAAGCGCGGGATCGCGACCCGCCATGGCATCGGCGGCGGCGCGTTCGCGGCGGGCGTCCCGAAGGCTCGCGTCCGACTGCGACATGAGGGCGGCCAGCCGGTCGCGCCATCTCTCGATGCCCTTGATCGTCTCAGGTCCGATGTCGACCGCCACCGCCTGCTCGGGCGTGACGGCGGCTTCGAGCAGCGCCGTTTCGGCACGACCGCGCAGCACGAGCACCTCGAGATCGTGACCGTGCACAGTATCGAGCCGCTGGCGGAAGCCCGACAGGTCATCGAGCACGGCGGTGAGTTCGCAAGCGACGGCGAGTACCCGCTCGTCGACGGAGAGCCGTTCGAGCCGCTCGCCAGCCGTGGCGAGTCCGGACGTCGCGGTGTCGACCTCCGACTGGATCTCGTCGCGCAGACGCTCGAGGGACTCGAGCCTCTCGGCGGCCGCCGTGAGTTCCCGGAACCGCAGCGATGCTCCCGCACGTTGATCGCGCGCCTCGAGAAGACGCTGGGAGAGCTCGGCGAGGCGTTCCTGGTCTTCGGCATACGTGGCCGCAGCCCGCTCGAGTCCGCCTATTTCGCGTCTGACCCGCTCGATGCGCGATTTCAGGTCGTTGAGCACCGGCTTGGAGACCCCGCGCTGCGCCCACAGGTGCGCCGTCGACTTCTCTAGATCGGCCCGCACGTCCGACGGACTGATCTGCAATCCCGCCTGCGCGGCGTACAGCCGCGACAGCACATCATCACCCGATGCGCGATCGCTTTCTATCTCAGCGAGTTCCGCCAGTCCGAACCCGAACACCACCCGGAATGCGTTGTTGCTCACCCCGGCGGTGATCCGCTCGATGAGATCGGGCCGCTCAGGGCCGCACACTTCGCTGACCTTGACCTGGCCGCCGCGCGGGCCCTCGACACGATCAACGACCCATTCGCCGGTGTCGTCGAAAAACACGAGCCGCCCCTGCCGCTTGCCGACCTGCGATTCGTAGACCGCCTGCCCGCCCCGCTTGCCCGGGAAACCATACAGAAGATGGCGCACGAGATCGGTGAAGCTCGTCTTGCCGGCCTCATTGGGGCCGAACACGACGTTGAGCCCGGCCCCGAGATCGCCCAGGGCCATCGAGTCGAGTCGGCCGAAGCGGATCGCCTCCACGCGCTTGAGTCTCATCGGCCCTCCTCATGCATGAGCCGGTCGAGGCAGACGTCACGCGCCCGCTCGATGAGCGCGGCCGCGTCGCGCTCGCGGGCGCCGAACACGCCATCGATCTCGGCGAACGCTTCGTCGAGGAGGGCTGCGGTGCTGACCGGGTCCGCAAGTGTCTCATCGACGATGCGGACCAGGTCGCCGGTGAAGTCCTCGACCCCACGCAGGAAGTCGATGTCGAGCGTCGGACGCGTCAGATCGCGCACCCGGTCGACCCACAGCCACGGCGCGCCGCCCAGCTGTTCCTCGCGCAGGTCCTCGACGATCTCATCGACCGTCGAACCGCGTCTTAGTTCCGCGTGCACGTCGCTGCGACCGGTCAGGTCGATGCGCGTGACGACCGGGCGACCACCTGCAGCCTCGCGCTGCGTCTCGCATGCAGAGCGCAGGGCCGCGCTCACGCCGTCGATGTCGACCAGGGGCGCCGCATCGATCTCGACGCGCGCCCAGCACACCGAAGCGGTCTCGACGAACTCCTCGGCGAGGACTCTGCCGCGATCCATCGTGACGATCCAGCACCCATGCGGGCCGTCCTCCTTGGGGTTGAGCCCCTGGGGGCTACCGCTGTAGCGGATGCGCGGAGTATCGGCCAGATCGA
>CAMTXY010000277.1:0-2551 GCA_947085795.1 uncultured Actinomycetes bacterium
TCAGCAAGCTGCCGACGATGTCACTCGAATCCTCGGGCAACGTCCAGGTTCCGGCTGCCTGAGTGTACCGCACGGCTCCCCTGAGAAGAAACGTCGCCGTACCAGGATCGAACGATTCGACCATCGCCAATCCTAGGTTCCTGTACTGTCCACCCTCTGGCACAAACACGCCGACCGGAATCCGTTCACGATGATTGCGGAATAGCGCTTGATTCCAGCGGGACTCAAGACCCATCCCGTCGCCACCCTCGTGAGCTTTGTACGGCAGCACCCACGTCTCGCGATCGACGCGCTCCGGTTTCCCATCGAGGTAGATGCTCGTACGAGTGGCGGTGATGCTGAGCGCAACCTTCCATCCACTCGGCTGGTGAATGCCACGCTGCGCCACAATGGGAATGCTGACGCCTGGAACGACGGACTGGCCGCCGACCCGCCAGGGACGCGCACCGATCTCGTCCTCGTGCTCGACGAACCACTCCAAGGCGCGGGCGTGCTCCGGTTCCAGCTTGGCGAGAATATCATCGAGCACAGATTGCATCGATTCCCTCCCGCATAGAAGTCTACCGCATAGAAGTCTCGCACGATCGCGAGAATACGATGCGAGAGTCACTCACTGACCATTGGCTGTGGATCCCTACATGATGCCGAGTCCCCCTCGCAAACGCTGATCAACGGTTGATCTACGATCGCAACGCAAGTTGTGAGTCCGGGGGAACCCTCGTCCGCGAAGCGAAGCCACACCGCCGCGTCCGCTTGAGATCCTTCAGGCGACGCGCTCATAGACGACTTCGCCCTCGTCGAGCGCCGTCTTCAGAACGCTCCCCCGCTCGCGACCGCGCATGACGATCTCCGTCGGATCGGTCGGAATGATGTCGACCGGCACGGCCAAGTGTCCGAGGGCGACGAGCATCGCGACCATGGTAGCGTGCTTGTCGGTCACCTCTGGCAGCACTACCAGCAGGTCGAAGTCACTGCGCTCGTCAGCCTCCCCTCTGGTTCTGGATCCGAAGAGGATGATCTGCAGCGGATCGAACTCCGCGACGAGGCACTCGATCACCTCCGGGGGTAGGTCCGCCGTCGTCCTCGATGCGCGAACAATCGCGATGCGGTGTTCGGCGCTGAGCGCCGGGAGCACCAGAGTGCGCACCACTTCATCGTCCCGCACGAGTTCGTGCAGAACCGCACGGCCGACAGGTCGGCGCGATACCACCCCAAGGTCAGCCAGATGTTGGAGCGCGCGCGCAGCACCTGAGGGACTGAGCCCGGCGAGATCGGCCACCTGACGGCCCGTCAATGAGCTCGTCTGCTGCGCGAGCACCCTGAGGATCGCACTGCGGCCGGTTCCCCCGAAGAGGGCGTCAATAATGTCTATACTCGTGTTCATGCTATGTATACTAGAGTATACATACTGCGGAATCCAGCGTCTTCGTCACCGCTCGGGTCGCGCACAGCTTTCCCCGCTCGCTGCCCGAGCTCATCCGTTCCATAGGTAACCTACGCCCCGTACCGTCTCCAGACGTCTCGCTAGCTCAGGACCGAGTTTGCTGCGGATTCGCCGCACGTGCACGTCGACCGTCCGGGTCCCTCCGAAGTAGTCCTGGCCCCAGACCCGCTTCAGGAGGAGATCGCGGCTGTATGCCCGGTTGGGATGAGTAGCCAGATACGCGAAGAGCGAGTACTCCTGATACGTGAAGTCAATCGGTCCCTCCGACGAATACGCCTGGTAGGTTGCTAGGTTGAGAACCAGATCCCCAACGCGAACCAAATCCTGGTCCGAACACTCTTCTCCAGGCCAGAGCAGCATCCGTATACGAGCGCTCATCTCCTCGGAAGATGAACCCCGAACCATGAAGTCCGAGACGATACGCACAGGCAGGCGAAGCCTCGGCAGAGCCTCCTCCTCGACAAGAAGGAAAACCCTAACGGCGGCGCCGAGAGAGGCGATGTTCTCGAGCGAATCGACCACCTGTTGAGGCGAGGTTCCCCCGTCGATGATGACGAGCGACCAGTCCCCGACGCTGATGCCCTGTGACACCCCATCGAGGGTCGTGTTCTCGATACTCACGTCCATGCCCGTCATCGCCCGATGAATCCACGCACGGGCGTAGTCGTCATTGGTCGCCACTAGCACACTTCTCATGTGCACAGTCTATCGCTCCTGTCAGGATCGGCGAAAAACTCGGCGCCGGACACTGAAGTGCCCGGCGCCTTTGCCGTCGCAAACATCTGGTAGTGGAGGAAACCACCCGTACGCCTAGAGAACGGGAAGGTACTTGTCCAGCTCCCAGCTGGAAACCTGCCTACGGTAGTCATCCCACTCCGCCTTCTTGTTGGCAAGGAAGAATTTGAAGATGTGATCGCCTAGGATCTCTCTCATGACTTCGGAACCCTCGAACTCCTTTATCGCCTCGCCCAGACTCGCCGGCAGAGTGCGGATTCCGGCGTCTTTGAGCTCCTGCTCGGACATGTCGAAGATGTTGTTCGTGGCCTCGGGCATGAGCTCTAGACCTTCCTCGATACCCCTTAATCCCGCGCCGAGCATGACGGCGAA
>CAMTXY010000278.1:0-4279 GCA_947085795.1 uncultured Actinomycetes bacterium
CGCACCGTCCGCGCAGGCGCACGACGCACCCGTCGGCTCGGGTAGAATAGCGCGCATGGACACACAGACGCGCCTTCGCGCGCTTCCCAAGGTCGACGATGCGCTCAACCACCCACGCATCGCCGAGGAGCTCTCGCGCCACCCGCGGACACTAGTGCTCGATGCCGTGCGCGAGGCGATAGAGCGCGCGCGAGCCGCCATCCTGTCCGACGAGGCCCCCGCGCCCGATCTGGAGCGCATCGTCGATGAGGCGGTCGGGGGCCTCGCGCTGAAGGTGCGGCGCAGCCTTCGGCGGGTCATCAACGCGACCGGAGTCATCGTGCATACGAACCTCGGCCGCTCCGTGCTCTCCGATGCCGCTACCGCGGCGGTCGCCGACGTCGCGGCGGGGTACTCGACGCTCGAGTACGACGTGGACTCCGGCGAGCGAGGCAACCGGCACGTGCACGTCGAGGAGCTGATCTGCCGCCTGACCGGCGCCGAGGCGGCGATGGCCGTGAACAACAACGCGGCGGCGGTCCTGCTCGGCATCTCTGCGCTTGCTCGCGGCGGCGAGGCGATCGTGAGTCGCGGACAGCTCGTCGAGATCGGCGGCAGCTTCCGTATCCCCGACATCATGGCCGAGTCCGGTGCCACGATGGTCGAGGTGGGTACCACGAACAAGACGCACTTGCGTGACTATGAAGACGCGATAACCGCGGACACGAAGCTGCTTTTGCGCGTGCACTCGAGCAACTTCCGCGTCGTCGGATTCACCGACGAAGTCGGGCTTGCCGAACTCGTCGAACTCGGTGCGGCGCACGGCGTACCAGTGTTCGAGGATCAGGGCTCCGGCGTGCTCGTCGACGTGCGGCCCTTCGGCCTGCCCTACGAGCCGACCGTGGGCGAGGCGATCGCCGCGGGCGCCTCGCTGGTGAGCTGCTCGGGCGACAAACTGCTCGGCGGACCGCAAGCGGGCATCCTCGCCGGTCGCGCTGAGGTGATCCGCCGCCTCAAGCAACATCCGCTCGCACGCGCGCTGCGCTTAGACAAGATGACGCTCGCCGCGCTCGAGGTCACGCTGCGCGCGTACCTCGACCCCGAGCGCGCGCTGCGCGAGATCCCGACGCTGCGCATGCTGACCATGCCCGTCGCCGAGGTCCGCCGACGCGCCGAGGATCTCGCCGCTCGCATCGCAGAGGCGTGCGCGGATCGCTTCGAGATCGAGGTGCGCGACAGCGTCGCGCGCGCCGGCGGCGGGGCGTTGCCGCTGGCCGACATCCCGACGGTCGTCGTGGCGCTCACTCCGGCGGATGGCGGCGTCACCGAGCTCGAGCGGCGCTTGCGCCTCGGCGAGCCGAGCGTGGTGGCGCGGATCAAGGACGACCGGCTCATGCTCGACCCGCGCACCCTGTCCGAAGACGAGATCCCGCTGGTTGCGGACGCGGTCGCCCGCGTCGGCCGCGACGGCTGCTGAGCCCGCCATGCCGTCGCTCGTCCTCGGTACCGCAGGGCACATCGACCACGGCAAGTCCGCGCTGATCGAGGCTCTCACAGGCACCGACCCCGATCGTCTTGCCGAGGAGAAAGAGCGCGGCATCACCATCGAGCTCGGCTTCGCGCAGCTCACGCTCCCGAGCGGTCGCATTATGGGCGTCGTCGACGTCCCCGGCCACGAGAGGTTCGTCCGGCAGATGGTCGCCGGCGCGACCGGTATCGACGTGGTGCTGCTCGTGGTGGCCGCTGACGACGGGATCATGCCCCAGACCCGCGAGCACCTTGCCATCATCGACCTGCTCGGCATCGACCGCGGCGTGGTGGCGCTAACCAAAGCCGATCTGGTCGATACCGAGTGGATCGAGCTCGTTTGCGACGAGATCGACGCGCTGCTGGCCGGCACGTCGATCGAGGGCGCCGCGGTGGTCCCGGTCTCCTCGAAGACGGGCGAGGGACTGCCCGGGCTGCTCGAGGCGCTCGACGGGATCGCCGAGGAGACTCCCTCGCGTCAGGCCGCGCTCCCCATGCGCTTGCCGGTCGACCGGGTGTTCACCATCTCCGGCGCCGGCACCGTGGTCACCGGTACCCTGTGGTCGGGCGCCGCGAGCCGCGACGATCAGGTCGAGGTCTACCCGAGCGGTCGGATCGGACGCCTGCGCGGTGTGCAGGTCCATTCGGAGCCGGTCGCCACGGCCCAGGCGGGACAGCGGGTCGCGCTCAACATCGCCGGTCTGGACACGGACGAGATCTCACGCGGCGACGTCATCGCCGCACCCGGCTCGCTCGCGATCACCGACCGGTTCGACGCGCGTCTCACCTACCTCGGCATACCCGGCGAGGAAAAGCCGCTTCAGTCCGGCGTCCGAGTTCATGTTCACCACGGGACCCGGGAGGTTCTTGGCCGCGTGCTGTTCATGGATGCCGAGCAGGCCGACCCAGGTTCCTCGGCGTTCGCGCAGATAAGGCTCGAGGAGCCGCTCGCGCCGCGTTACGGAGACAGGTTCATCATCCGGTCGTACTCTCCGGTCCACACGATCGGCGGAGGGTTGGTTCTCGACGTGTCGCCCCCGCGTCGCACGAGGCTCAAGGAGCACGAACGCGATCTGCTCGACGCGCTTTTGGCCGGGGACCTGTCGCGGGCTTCGTTCGGGCTGCTCGCGGCCCGCGCGATCCCGATGACGAGCGCTGAGGTGGCCGCCGCGCTCGGCGTGCCGCGCGCCGGTGTCGCCGATGAACTCAACCGCGCGAAGCTCGAACGGCTCAAGGTGGGCGCCGAGGCGTATAGCGTGACGCCCGAGGCCCTCGGCGACCTTCTTGCGGCCGTCGAACGGGAGCTGCTCGCGTTCCATGCGGCCGAGCCGAAAGCCACCGGCGTCGCGTCGGGCGCGCTGCGCGACCGGGTCGACCGGCGGCTGGCGGCAAAGGTCTTCGACGCGGTGCTCGAGCGGGCGGTCGCTGCGGGAGTGGCGGCTGTCGACGGGGGGCGGGTGCGCCACCCCGCCGCCGCGGTCTCGGCGCTCGCGGACCAGGAATCGGCGGTCAGCGCGCTTCTGCCCATCCTCGAACGCCAGGGACTCGCTCCGGCCGGTGTAGCTGAGCTGGCCGCCGAGGCGGGCGTGGATCCGCAGGTGGCCCGCACGGCGCTCACGCACCTCGTGTCGGAGGGGCGCGTTGTCAGGCTCGGCAGCGAACTGCACTTCACGGCGGCGGCGATCTCGGAGGCCCGCGCGCGTCTGGCCGCGTACCTCGGCGAGCACGGTTCGGGAACCGCGAGCGAACTGCGCACCGCCCTTGGCGTCTCGCGCAAGTACGTCATCCCGCTGCTTGAGTATTTCGACACGCAAGGGGTCACGCGGCGCGAAGGCGACGAGCGGACGTTGCGCGGCGGGGCGTGAGACAGCCGAATGGAGCGAGAGATGCGAGCGAGGCGAGGAATCCCCACCTGGTATCCTGCTGCTAGCCCATCCGCGAGCTTTCAGGGAGGAACCGCGTGCGCGATCCGGTCGAGACCTACTTCACCGCCTTGCGTGACATCCACGCGAGCGGTGCGGGCGTGGCCGAGGTCTCCTACTACGGCGCGCTCGAACAGCTGCTGACCGACATCGGTTCGCGCCTCAAGCCCAAGGTCCGCGCGTTCATGCAGCTTGCCAACCGCGGTGCGGGCAATCCCGATGGCGGGCTTTTCACCGCGAACCAGTTCAAGCGTCAGGCCGACGCCGCTCCGCTCGAAGGCCAGCCGCCCGCGCGCGGCGCGATCGAGGTCAAAGGCACCGCCGACGACGTCTTCGCCATCGCCGCCTCCGAGCAGGTCGCCCGCTACGTCGACCACTACGGCTTCGTGCTCGTGACCAACCTGCGCGACTTCGTGCTCGTGGGCCGAGGCCCCGGCGGCGAGCCGCGCACGCTGGAGTCGTGCCAGCTCGCCACGACCGAGGCCGCGTTCTGGGGCCGCACGCTTAAGCCCCGCGTCTTCGCCGAGCAGGCTGCCGAGGGCCTCACCGAGTTCCTCCGCCGGGTCATGCTGCATGCCGCGCCGCTTTCCGACCCCAAGGACGTCGCGTGGTTCCTCGCGAGCTACGCGCGCACCGCGCGCCTGCGCCTGGAGCACCGCGACCTGCCCGCGCTCGATCAGCTGCGCGAGCAGCTCGAGGAGACGCTCGGCCTGAAGTTCGAAGGCGAGCGCGGCGACCACTTCTTCCGCTCCACGCTCGTCCAGACCCTCTTCTACGGCATGTTCGCCTCGTGGGTGCTCTGGACGCGCGAGCAGGCGTCCACCACGGCCGGGCGCGAGGGCCGCTTCGAG
>CAMTXY010000279.1:0-5824 GCA_947085795.1 uncultured Actinomycetes bacterium
CTCGCGACGGGCATCGGGATGAACCCGGAGTGATTGAGTCACTTGAGGCGAGACCTCGCCTCAGCGATGACCTCGTCCGCAGGTATGGTCTCGACGATCCCTGCGTCGATCTCCGCACTGCGGCGCAGCGCCTCCTCGACCCAAAGCTGCTCGATCTCGGCTTCCGACAGAGACTCGAGGCTGGTCAGGAGTTCGTGAGCCATACACGCGCGGTCAGCAGCCTTGAGCCTAAGAGCCTCGCGCATTAGTTCATCGACAGTCATATCGCACCTCGCAACGGCGGGATGTAGTTGCCCACATTATACATCGCCGACCCGACACGGACGCTCACCGCGTGTTGGTTCGAACTTCTTGGGCATGAGCAGACGCGCATACCCTCTCAGGTCAGTCTACCTTCTAGCGTTCTGTTCGATGCGCCTTAGGCATCGACAGAGGGGCACCCGCATAGTACTCACCAATGTACTCGATTGCCTTGGAAGCGCGAGTTCTGGGCTTCCCGTGGCCCTCCCCTGAATTGACAGAGTCGCAGATATGACTAGTATTCTGGTCATGTCCGAGACACGCTCGCTCGCAGACGTCAAGGCCCATCTCTCCGAGATCGTCGATCTTGTCGAGAGCCAGCACGAGCGCGTCGTTATCACGCGCCGCGGCCGACCTGCAGCGGTCATATTGAGCACCGACGACCTTGCAGGCCTGGAGGAAACGCTCGACGTCCTGTCCTCGCCAGGAGCGCTGGAGGAGATCCGTGGCGCGGAGGCCGACATCGACGGCGGCGCCTATCTCACGGCAGCTGAGCTGCGAGCCAAGTACCTGTCGAAGGACTAAGAACCTGTGCCGCACTACGAACTCAAGTTCGCGGCTTCGGCCGAACGCATGCTGGCCCGCCTGCCCGAGTTCGCCGCTGCCGCGATTGTCGAATTCGTCACGGGGCCGCTCGTGGACGACCCGCATCGAGTGGGCACGTCCTTAGGGCTTGAGCTGGACAGCTACTACTCAGCGCGACGCGGCGCGTATCGTGTGATCTGCCGCATCGAGGACGCCAGCGTGGTCCGGGTTGTCCGGATCGACCACAGGGCCGATGTCTACCGGCCTCGGTAGATCGCTCTAGACCTCAGCCAGGTCCGCGTGACGCCGCAGCATGTAGTCGTCGAACTGAGGCACCGTGAACGCCGCCAACCCATGCCCGGGCGTGTAGAGGAGCCCCTTGTCGATCAGCCGCGAGCGAAGTGGTCCTGCTTGCTCCGTCTTTCGGCCGATGCGGCGCGCCACGTCGCTCGCCCTCTGGGGCTCCGGTCCAAGAGTCGCCATGGCGTACAGATACCTGAGTTCGAGATCCGTCGTCCGCTCAGCCCGCACCCGGAAGAAGCTCTCGTCGAGTTTCGCCTCGACAAGCGGAAGTACCGACTCCACGTCTCTGCGGGTGATCGGCGAGGCAGGAGCTTCGTCCCACACGGTCCTGCCGTACTCCTGGAGGAAGTACGGGTAGCCCTCGGTGTACTCCACGATGAAGTCGACGGCGGCGCCCTCGTACTCGATGCCGAGGTCACGAGCCGGAACCACGAGGGCCTCGCGGGCGTGAGTGGCTGGATCCAGCTTTCCGATCGAGGGGAACTTGAACAAGCGCTCGCTGTACGACTTCGCCTCGCCAGCAAGCCGGGGGATCTGGGGTAGCCCGGCTCCGACAAGCGTGACCGGCAGCGAGCGCCGAGCGCACCGATGCAGCGCAGCGATGAGCGCTTCGAGTTGCTGTGGCTGCAGGTATTGGATCTCATCGAGCAGAAAGACTACGCCGGTTCGACGATCGCGAGCCGCTTCGCCGAGCGCTACGAACAGGTCCGCCATGTCCTCTGAGAGCACTCCGCTGTCACCGACTCCGGCGAGCGCGTCCACTTCGATTCCAGCTATGACCGCCCCGTCGGGGCTGAACGTGAGCGTGAAGGACTTGAGGACGGAGGCTGCGCGTCGTATCCGATCCGTCCACCGCGGCTTCGGCGCAATTTGAAGCAAGGCACGCCGCACCTGAGTCGCGATATTCAGGCCGAACCGTGCGTTCTTCTCCACCTCCCACTCGACGGTCGCCCATTCCCGGGACTCCGCGTCCTCACGGAAGACATCGAGCAGGACCGTCTTGCCCACGCCGCGAAGTCCGGTGATGATCATCGACTGCTCGGAGTAGCCGTTCGCCAGGCGATCGAGCAGCACGCCAAACGACTTGATCTGTTCGTCGCGCCCGACGAGCGCCGGCGGTTTGGTGCCCGCACCTGGCGCGTATGGGTTCTGCCGAGGATCCATCGCCTCTCCTTCACAAACTAAACAGAGTTTATCGCAATTTGCTAAGTCCTGTATAGTCTGTAAAGTCACATTTGTGCGTGAAGCCACTGGAAAGAGCCGTTCGTGGGGTCAGACGACGCAAGGTCAGGCCTGTACCGCTCGGGAATGATGCGGGCGACGATCTCGGATCCGAAGTCCACGCGCTCAACGGCGTCGATCAGCAGGTCAGAACCGTAGAACGGGACAAGCTCGAGTATCTCCTGGCGGTCGAGCACTTCAGACGGCCCGTGCTGCGGCATCCCGCCCGGTGGGCTCGTCCTGTGACGGCTCCCTGAGGACGAACATCAGGTCACCCTCCGCAACGGGGCAACCGCCCTGGACGGCTACAACGTGCCCCTTTCCATAAGCCTGACGTTTTGCGACCAGAACGGCCTCCATGCGGATTTCGCACCCGCGCTGAATCGGTTTGTACGTCCGCCAGTTCTCGACCCCGGCCAGGAAGATGATCTTCCCCTTGTTGCCGTCGTTGTTCAGCGCCAAGACGGCGCCCACTTCTGCAAGCGCCTCGATCAGCATGCTGATCGGGAAGTTGAGTCCAGGCGACGTCTCGGCTATCTCACGCGTAGCGGAGTATCTTGAGAACGAAAGCTCACCTTGCGCCGCCAGTCGATCATCTACGTAGGCTTCTCCGCTGAACCGGACGAGATCCCGGTCCTCTGCAAGCCGTTCCACCCTGAGGGTCAGCGAGTCGTCCGGCCAAACCGGCGATCGGAAACGCCAACGATCGACCGCCGAGAGGAAGGCGCTCGCGTCCGAGTCCGCCCAGCGCTCCTCGACTACCATCGCCGCAGTCTCAGCAACCGCCTCTAGAGTCAAGACTCCCGGGAACACGAGGTGCCCAGGAAAGTGACCCTCGAACAGCTTCGCGAAAGCGCGAACACTCGGTACGTGAGCGGTGTAGCCGCCATCCTGGGGCACCACGGCGTTGACGAAGTAGGATGATCCGGATCCTATCCCCGCAAGATCCCCAAAGAGCGGATAGGAGAGGAAGTCCCAGGCAACGCCCTCAGCCCGGGTTCCGGGCTCGATCTCGTTGACTTCATCGACGAAGATGAAGGGTTCTCTGTGGGGAATGATGGTCTGAATGTCATCACGCGACAGAATCACGCGTCGTCCCCTCCAGTGCGTCGTCTGCATCTGTGGAAACACATAGTTTGACATGGCTTCCGTCTCACGGCAAGCCGCTCCAGGGGCCGCGTCAGGGGGATCGGATCGCGGGCCTTGCCCTGTCCTCCGCCGCCCTTGACAGACTCCGATTGCGGTACTACTCTCAATACCACTCTCGGTACCACCACAGGTGATTCCCATGGCGAAGACAACCATATCCGTGCCCGATGCACTGCTCGCTGACATCGACCGGCGAGTGGCTGAGACCGGCACGACACGCAGCGGCTTCGTGCAGGAAGCGGCCGCGCGCTACATCGCCGAGCTCGATGAGGAGCAGGCACGTCTCGAGCGCGCGGAGCGCATCGGCAAAGCGATCGAGAAGATGCGCGAGGTCGCGAAACACATGCCGCCGGGGACTGATGGCACCGCGATTATCAGACACTTCCGTGACCTGCCCGAGCCTTGGCTCGCGCCGCGTGTGGACACCCCCGAATGAGCGGCCCGCTCCCCGTCTTCGTCGTCGACAGCTCGGTCACCTACAAGTGGTTCAACTCTGAAGACGAGCCGCACGTCGAGGCCGCGCTCGAGCTTCTCGCCCAACACTCTCGTGGCGCGATACTGCTCGCCACGCCGGCACACATGCCTGCCGAAGTGATGAACGCCCTTCGGTATGCGAAGCTCGACATCGGAATCCTGCGCACCGCGATCGAGGGCTTGAGCGAGGCAGAAATCGTCACGATCCCCCTCGATGCAGACCTCCTCTCGTCCGCGCTCGACCTCGCGCTAGCTCACAACCTCACTGTCCACGACGCCCTCTTCCCGGCACTCGCGGTTCGGCTCGACTGCGAACTCGTCACCGCGGACCGCGCACAGGCGCGCATCACAGAGTGCCCCGTGAGGCTGCTGGCGTGACCTTCGTTTGGGACTCGATGGAGCTCGAATCCCACGTGATGCCTCACTGGCGCTCGAGCGCTACGCGACGTGGGTGTATGATATATCCGACACCACGGTTCGAAGGGAGCAGAAACGATGAGCGCGACCAAGGCGGCTTATGCCGCCGAACTGACTGCGGTGATGCAGCGTGACGGCGTGAGCCGCGCTGAGCTCGCGCGCCGCATGCACTCCGACCGTTCCACAGTCGGCCGTGTGCTGGACCCAGCCGACGAGTCCGTCACCCTCGCCACGCTCTCCCGCGCGGCTGCGGCCCTTGGTCGTGAGCCTGCCGTGTCGCTCGCCCCAGAGCGCCCCTCGGTGCTCCTCGAGCGCTACCGTGACACCCTCGTGAGGATCGCCAAAGGCTACGGCCTTGAGAACGTGCGTGTGTTCGGGTCGGTCGCGCGTGGGGACGACACGCCGGCAAGCGACCTGGATCTCGTTGCAGACTTCCCCAGGGACTACACGGCCGAGCTGCTTGGCGGCGCAATCGAGGATCTCTCGGCGGCCTTCGGCCGACGGGTGGATCTTCTCAACGCCACCACCCTCAAACCACGCCTACGAGCCAGCGTCGAGAGAGAGTCGGTACCGCTGTGAACCCTGACGACGCGCGCGGCCTCTGTTACTTGCATGCATGTAACTTACACGGGTGTAACTTACAAGACCCCGAGTTATGACGCCGCGTCAGGGGATCAGATTGCGAGCGGCCGTCTCCACCGCAAGACTCACCGCACCCTCACCTCCGATGACCGTGACGAACGCAACCTTGAGATTGCCCGAGATCACCGTTGCAGCCTCCGGCGAGAGCGTCGTAGGATGCGTGAGCATGAGCGGGCGCCACTCGCGGCCCGACTTGGCGGCTAGCACGCCGGCGGAAAGAGCATCCGGGTAGTTCGTCCCGGTCGCCAGGTAGACGCCGTCAATGCCCGAAGGAGCGAGATTGCCGCCCGCAGCGCTCTTGCCCCAGTCGATCAGGCGCTTGGCCGTATCGTAACGGTTGGCGCCGGGCATCCGCGTCACCGCCGGAGAACCGTACGCGGCGTTACCCCGTATCGCACTCTCGACCGCCGAGGAAACCACACTCGTTCCCCCGCAGATGACGACGCGCGCGGGTCGCAGCGCACGCAGCGCGGCGTCGGTCTCGGACGGCAGGGCGCCGGGCCTGGTGAGCAGGATCGGCCAACCCTTGTTGGCGGCGAGACTCGAAGCCGCCAGGGCATCGGGGAAGTTCAGGCCGGTGGCGAGGAACACGGTGTTGGGAGAGGCGATGGTCTTGACCCGTGCAGCGACCACACGCGCCGTGTCGTAGCGATTATCACCCTTGAGGCGGACCGTCGAGACCCCGGGCAACGCGTCGATCTGGCCCATAGCCCCGTCGCTGACCACTGAGGTTCCCCCGATGATGTACGCGGTCGTGGCGCCTAAGTCCCGGATCGCCTTCAACACGGTGTCC
>CAMTXY010000280.1:0-3034 GCA_947085795.1 uncultured Actinomycetes bacterium
CGGCATCGGGCTTGCGGTCGTGAGGGAGATCGTGGAGCGACACGGCGGCACGGTCGGCGCCTCGCGGCGCGAGGGCGGCGGCACCGTGTTCGCGATGAGACTCCCGCGCGTCGGGTAGGGACCCTCGCCCAGACGTCTGCTACACTGCGCTTCGTCATCACGCCCTGAAAGGACCGGTGTCGCGTTGATGTACCTGCTTGCCCTCGGTGGTTTCGTTCTGCTCTTCGGCGGCGGCGAGCTGCTCGTGCGCGGCGCGGTGATCGTCTCACGCCGCTTCGGCATATCCCCGTTGCTCATCGGTATGACGGTCGTGGCGTTTTGCACATCGGCGCCCGAACTCGTCGTGAGCGTCTCAGCGGCGCTCGACGGCTATAGCGCGATCTCGGTTGGCAACATCGTGGGCAGCAACATCGCCAACATCCTGCTTATCTTGGGCATATCCGCGCTCATCGCCCCGGTCGTGTTCAGGCCGGCTGAACTGAGGCGCGACACCGTCGTGATGTTCGGGTCGACTCTCCTGTTCGTGGCGCTCGCGCTCATCGGCGACATCGGACGAGTGAGCGGGGCGGTCATGGTCTTCCTGCTGCTCGTCTACATTGTGTACTCGTACCGCAGCGAGGTGGCCGGACTTTCCCCCGCAGCCGTGCTGCACGAACACGAGGCCGAGGAGTTCAGCGGGACGCCTCAGCAGCCAGCGCGCGGGGCGGTGTACCTCGTCATCGGCCTCGGGGCGCTCGTACTCGGTTCGCGCTTGCTCATCGACGGCGCGACGCAGATCGCCGCGGGGCTCGGGGTACCCGAGGCGGTCGTGGGACTCACGATCGTCGCCGTGGGCACGTCGCTGCCAGAGCTCGCCACGTCCGTGGTCGCGGCCGCGCGCGGGCACTCCGACGTGGCGGTCGGCAACGTCGTGGGCAGCAACATCTTCAACATCCTGGGTATCCTCGGTATCACCGCTTTGGTGCAGCCGATTCCGATCGCCGCCCAGATCGTGCGGTTCGACACCTGGGTCATGCTCGCTGTGACGATGTTGCTCGTGCCGTTCCTGGTGCGCTGGGGTCGCATCGACCGGCGCGCGGGCGTCGTGTTCCTCGTGCTCTACGCCGCCTACATCGCGGCACTCTATATGGGGGTCGCCGGCTGACGGCCGGTCCGGTGCCGACCGGCCCGCATCCTTATTCGCCCAGGATCACGATCGTGTCCGCCGTGGCCTGTACGGGGTACGACTCGGCGACCGCGCCTGTGAACCAGATCTCGACGCGCAGACCGGTCCGCAGGGACCCGGCGTCTTTCGCCGTGCCGTCGTCGGCGATGATCGTGGTGTCGGGCGTGACGCGCACGCTGGCCTTGTCGTAGCTGGTGTCTTGTTCGACCACTCCCTCGACGAGAAGGGACGCTCCGCCTCCGTCGAGCTGTTGGAGTGAAGTGATGGCGCCCCGGATCGAGGGGTCTGCGTCAGGACGCTGCGGCGAGGTCGTGCAGCCGGCGGCCGTGCCGAGTCCCGCGAGAATGACGAGAGCCAGAGCTATGATCGCACGGTGCATGGGCGCACTTCCTTTCGTCGGTCCTGACATGTTCGACGTGATCCGGCGGTCCCGGGTTCGCCGGGTGGTATCGTTCCAGTATCCGCATACGACTGTCCGGACGCAGGGAGGCGCACCGATGATCCTCGGCTACCAGTTCTCGGTCCCTTCTCTCATCGTCACCGGCACGCTCCTCTTCGCCGTCCTCGTGTTCCAGGTGCTTGTCGGAAAACGCGTCATCAGGTTCAAGGGCCGCACCCACGCGAACGTCCACAAGTGCCTGGGCTACTGGGTGCTCGTCGGCGGCGCGCTGCACGGCCTGCTTGCCCTGGCCGTCTATGCGGGTTGGCGCATACTGGGCTAGTTTCGCCTACAATGACCGCGTGTCGCCGCGCTCCTGTCGCCTCGTGTCTCTCCCAGGTGCCGGTATCTGATCAGGCCGCCATGAAGAAGCCCCGGAAGGAGCGACTGCAATGCAGCCGCAGGGCCTTCGCCCCGATTCGCAAGGGAAAGTACGAGACCTCTACGATCTTGGTGACAAACTGCTGCTCGTGGCGAGCGACCGCATCAGCGCGTTCGACATGGTGTTGCCCGATCCCATCCCGTTCAAAGGCGAGGTGCTCACCAAGCTCTCGCTGTTCTGGTTCGAGCTGCTGGCCGATGTGGTCGATAGCCACTTTCTTTCCGCCGATCCCTCCGACTTGCCCGTTCAGTTCGCCCCGCACGCCGGGTATCTACGTGGCCGGTTCATGCTCGTGCGCAAAGCAGAGGTCTTTCCGATCGAGTGCATCGTGCGCGGGTATCTCGCCGGTTCGGGCTGGAACGAGTACCGACGCTTCGGCACCGTGTGCGACATCGACCTTCCCTCAGGTCTGCGCGAATCCGATCGCCTCGACGCCCCGATCTTCACGCCGAGCACGAAGGCCGAGATCGGCGCACACGATGAGAGCATCGATTTCGACCGCATGATCGACATCGTCGGTCTCGACCATGCCGAGGAGTTGCGACGTCTCTCGGTCGCCGTGTACTCGAGGGCACGTGACCACGCCGCAGCACGCGGGGTGATTCTTGCCGATACTAAATTCGAGTTCGGACTCGTCCGGGGGCGCGTCACCCTCGTCGACGAGGTGCTCACACCGGATTCCAGCCGTTTCTGGCCTGCCGACGAGTACGAGCCGGGACGCGGTCAGGCGAGCTTCGACAAGCAGTACGTGCGAGACTGGCTGGAGGCGAGCGGCTGGGACAAGACACCTCCGCCTCCGACGCTTCCTGACGACATCGTTCGCGGTACGAGCGAGCGCTACATCCAGGCGTACGAGCTCATCACGGGCCGTACCTTCGTCCCGGAAGGGGATGCATAAGACACATGGCTCGAAGGAGCGCTTCGAATCCGAGGTATCAAAGAGACGCGCAGATCGGCAAGACGCGGCGCAGCGCGGCAAGCGCAAAGCCGAAGCGCGGCAAGGGCGAGGCCGCTTCCTCGGCAGGCAAGAAGAAGTCGAGGGGCAGAG
>CAMTXY010000281.1:0-4064 GCA_947085795.1 uncultured Actinomycetes bacterium
CCTGGCGGCGATCTTGCGGTAGGTGGTGTTGAGCCGGCACTGCGCCGCCCAGGAGTACGCCACGACTTCGGGCGGTTGCCCTTCCTGGCGGCACTTGAGCTTCCCGCGCACGGCGGGCGCATGCCGGTAGGCCCATGCGGCCTCCACCAGGACACGCCTCACGTGCTTGTTGCCGGTCTTGGTGATCGAACCTTGGTGTTTCGACGCCCCACTGGAATGCTCTGAGGGCGCCAGCCCGGTGAACGCCATGTAGGCCGAGGCTTCAGGGAACCTCCTGAAGTCGCACGTCTCGGTCAGTATCGTCACCGCGGTGAGCGTGTCGATGCCCCGGAAGGCCCGCAGGCGCGCCACGCCTTCCGCGAGCGGTTCGAGAAGCGCGAGCTCCTCGATCTGACGGTCGACGGCGGAAAGCTGGGCGTCGCGCATGAAGCAGGCGGCGAGAAGGTGCTCGAAGGCGGCCTGCGCGTAGGGCTCGTCGAATCTCAGGGCACGCATCCACACCTCGAAACGGGAACTCCACTTGTCGGTGGGCTTCGGATAGCGTTTGCCGTAACGAAGAAGGAAACTCCTTATCCTCTGCCTCGCGACCCTCCTGTCGGCCTTGATCTCCTCGCGTGCGCGCACCAGGTCGCGCACGGCCTCCTCGGAAGGCGTCGGGACGCGGATCGCGGTCAGCTCGCCGGCCCTGTGCAGGCGCGCCAGGTTGCGCGCGTCCGTGCGGTCGGTCTTGACGCGCACTCCGGATCTCTTGGGGATCAGCGAGGGCGCGATCACGTCGCAGTCAAAGCCGAGCGAGGTCACGAGCCGGTGGGTGTCGTAGCCTGTCGGTCCGGCCTCGTAGCATGTCGCGATCGCGGACGGGTCGCGGTAGCGCGAAAGGAGTCGGCGGATCGCCTCGGGCGTGTTGGGGATGATCCGCTCGTCGCACACGGCCGCTTCAGGGCGCAGCACCGCCACGGCGATCGTCTCCTTGTGCACGTCAAGTCCGATATGGGTAAGCTGTTGCATGGCCGGTCTCTCCGTCTGTCGGCGCTGCGGGCCAAATCCCGCGGATGATCCACGTATACACGGAATTGGGCCGGCCATCTCATAGTGACTAGGAATAGCCCGGTACCGCTCCGCGAGCAGTATATGTCAGGGCTGTATACTAGTCTCGTGGCAAGGTCGGGGCGCAAGGTCCTGGCACGTGAGGAAGACGCGGGACTTGGCAGACATGGGCTCCCAGATGGTTGAATTTGCAGCGTTGTGCTCTGCGCTTGGCGCTTCATCGACCGGTGGGCCGCTATCGGGTGCAGAGGCCGACCTTCTTCAGTCGGGAACGTCGCCGACTTCTGATCCAGACGAGTACCGGAGAATCATCCTCTCCGGCGGTGACCCGCTCGGCGACCGCATTATCGAGATGCGCTCCGCGATTGTCCGGCGCGGTATGGGCCAAGTCTTCACGCCTCCAGCGCTGGTTGACCAAATGGTCGACTGGGCCTTCGCTCAGACGCCTTCAAGAATCGTCGACTGCGGGTGTGGCTCCGGACGCTTTGCCCTTGCAGCGGCGCGCGCCGCGTCACACGCACAGGTGATTGCAGTTGACTTGGACCCTCTCTCGACTCTCGCTTGCAGGGCGAACGCCGCGGTCTTGGGCATTGACACCGTCTCGGTCCGCAACGAGGACTTCGTTCGTATGCCGCTCGAGCCAATGGATGGCCGCACCGCGTTCATCGGAAACCCGCCCTATGTTCGACATCACAACATCCCTGCCGACCTCAAGGTGTGGGCGCGACGTGAGGCGGATAATCTTGGCTGGTCACGTTGGTCCGGACTCGCAGGGCTCCACGCGGTGTTCTTCATGGCGGTTGTCAGCAAGAGTGCGGCAGGCGACGTTGGCTGCCTACTGACCAGTTCCGAGTGGCTAGACGTCAACTACGGTCGGGCGATGCGTGACGCGCTCCTGAATGGTGCCGGTGGCCGTTCCGTGCATGTGCTGCGTCCTGAGGCTCGGGCATTCGATGGGGCGATGGTGACCGCCTCGATCGTGTGCTTCGAACGGGGCCACCGCGCATCCAGCATAAGGATCCAGTCGGCCCGTCGGCCCTCGGACCTGCAGGATCTTGGGCGCAAGGGTCGCCCGGTATCGCGCTCACGTCTTGAAGCGACGGATGCCTGGAGCGAGTTGGTCGCCCCCAAGAAGCGTGCGCCGCAGGGCTTGGTTCGGCTCGGGGATTACGTGCGCGTGAGCCGTGGTGCTGTCACTGGCGGCAACCACTTCTTCTTGCTCACGCGCGAGGCCGCCGCGGAGTTCGGCGTCTCAGAGCACTGTGTTCCTGCCGTGACTCGCGCTCGCGAAGTACTCGAATCGGGCGGCCGACTCGACTCAAGCATGGCTGAACGCTGCCTTCTGGTCGCCAGTCCGGTAGCCGCGAAGGCGAGCAAGGAACTCTCCGCGTACCTTGACAAGTGGGGTCGCGAGGTTCGCGACGGCTATGTTTGTCAGTCACGCAACCCCTGGTATGCCGTCCCGTTGAAGCAACCTCAAGTTGTCGCCACCTACATGGGCAGAGGTCGTCCTGCGTACGCGCTCAACCCCGGCTCGATGCCCATTGTCAACGTTGTCCACGGGCTGTACCCGAAGGTAGTCCTCGACGGTGAGCAGCTCCAGGGACTCGTCAACTACCTGAATTCCGGCGAGGAACATGGCAGTTGCGGACGAACGTACCAAGGCGGATTGCGCAAGTACGAACCCGGTGAGATGGAGCGCCTGCTCGTTCCCATGCCCGACAAGTTGAGGGATTGGGCAAGTCGTGAGTCCTGACGCAGGATGGGCCACACCACCGCGCTGGAATGATGCGCAGCTCGAATCCGATCGCCATCAAGCGACCTCGGAGTTCGTACACGAGCGAATCGAGGAAGGCCCCGCAGCCTACGCAGCTGAGTTCCAGAGGCTGAAGCCGGCTGTTGAGCGACTCTTCGCCGCGAGCGACAAGCTTCGTGCGCTAAACGATGCCGCACTCGATGACTCGGCAACGCTGAACGCTGTGCGCCACCTGGCCGCACCCCCTATCAGCGCAGATGACCTCAAGACCGTTCTCGAAGTCCTCGTCTCGGAGGGCGACGGGCTCACTCAAGAAGACGCGCTCGTTGAGGTCGCGCTATCGGCGCTGGATCCGATGCGAGTCCCATGGTTGAGCCAATCGCGCACGCCCACGGAGCAAGAGGTGAAGTCGGCAATCGACTGGACAACGGGTGTCTGGGCGGCTGAGCGCGTCCGCACTGCCAGACGAATGGCTCCTTCCCAGCGGCAGGAGAACGCGGTGGCGACCGCGCTTGTCGCTGCTGGCTTCACAGAGGTCCCTCGGCCCTCCGCGATTCACGTTGTGGACGCGCTTGATCGAGGTTGCTTCTGTCGGGAGGTCGAGGTTGCAGGCACCAAGTCGGACATGCCTGTGCGCCTGAGGGATGGTCGCCTGCTTTCCATCGAGTGCAAGGTCTCCAACAGCTATACGAACAGTGTCAAGCGCCTGATCCGGGAGACTGGCGGTAAGTCGGCGAGGTGGCGGAGCTCATTCGGCGACCAGGTGGTGACTGCAGCCGTCTTGGCTGGCGTATTCAAGCTCAAGAACCTGCGCGAGGCACAGGAGCAGCACCGTATCACGCTCTTCTGGGAGCATGATCTTGCCGCCCTCGCGAAGTTCGTTGTGGACGCCGTCTGAGGGCGCTGGGGCATTCCTGAGTTCAAGTTTGAATCGCAACGCTGAGCCTTCCGAAGCGTCCTCCTACGATCGTGCATAGCATTCCTCCGGTGTCCGGTAGCCTAGTCGCTTCCTCGGTTCCTCGGCCGTGAGTTGAGCTTCGTCGCTATCGCGTCGCAGTCATCCTGCGTGACGTGCGCCATGCTCGTTCTCTTGGGCAGGTACTGGCGGATGAGCCCGTTCGTGTACTCGTTGGTCCTGCGCTCCCAAGCATGGTGTGGGGTGGCGAAGTAGAACTCGACGCCGGTCGCCTCCTCGATCTGCTTGTAGGAGTGGAACCCGGTGCCGTTGTCCGAGGTGATCGTCGCCACCTTGCCGGAGTGC
>CAMTXY010000282.1:0-1574 GCA_947085795.1 uncultured Actinomycetes bacterium
GATCCGGCGGCCGGTCTTGACCTCCTCGCGAGCCTGAGCGGCGGGGTATGAGCGAGGGCGCGATCACGTCGCACTCGATGCCGAGCGAGCTCACGAGCCGATGCGTGTCATACCCGGCCGGTCCCGCCCGTAAGCGACACGCAGCGAGGCGGGGCCGTCGTGTCGCTTACGGATCGGGCCGGCCGTCTCATAGTGACTAGGTGAGACTTGCCCGGGCTCGAAACGCAAGAAAGGCCCCGCCGTCGACGGCGGGGCCTTTCTTGCGGAAGATCCGACAGCGACTACTTGTCGCCGCTGCCCAACGCGATACGGTGTGTCTTTGGCTGGAGCGCCTCTACGGCCTTCGGGATGTGGACCTCAAGCACCCCATCCTTGTAGTCAGCGCGAATAGCCTCGGCGTCGATGCCTTCGGGCAGGGCCAGCGTGCGCTCAAACGCGCCATAGCTGCGCTCCCGAACCAGCCAGCCCTCCTGCTCCTCCTCTGACTCCGCCCTGCGCTCGCCCTTGATCGTGAGGGTACCGTCCGTAACCGATACATCGATGCCATCCCGGTCCAACCCGGGAAGCTCTGCATACACGACCATATCGTCCCCCTCGGTCTTCACGTCGAGCCGTGGTATCCACGCGACAGGAGACAGTGAGCCTTCACTTACACCACCCGATCCGATTCGTCGAACCAAACGGTCCATCTCCCGCTGCATGCTCAGCAGCTCTCTGAAGGGGTCCCAGCGCATGATAGCCATGCTCATCACCTCCACATATCTGAGTGACTACTTGTCAGATTACCTGACACACCAATACTATATCCAGTGCTCGAACGTGTCAAACCGGTTTCTCGAAGGAACATGATCGGAGGTGGTAGTCGATGCGTTCGATGGCGGGGGATTTGAAGAGGATGAACGAGGTGGTGCGGCGGCGGCGGCTCGAGCGGATCCAGCGCCTCGTCATGGACCTTATCACCAACACCCTCGTGTTCCTGGTCCTGATTGCTCCTACTTGGGCGGTGGTCACCGTGGCCGACGGATTGATTCGCAGCGTCGGTCAGCCGTCGTTCGAGCGCTTCAAGGTAGTCACCCTTGAGATACTGACGATCTTCGTCTTTATCGAGATGTTCACCCTGCCGGTAGAGTACGTGAACGATGAACGGCTGCGGATGACGAACCTCGTCGACGCAACGCTCGCTGTCGTGTTGCGGGAACTATGGGTTCAGCTGTACGCCGGTCACAGTGGATGGCAGATGCTGCTGGGCCTCTCGGGAGTACTCATCGCCCTCGCCATCCTGAGGGATGAGGTACTCGATCTCGAAGAAGGGGTCCATCCGCCCAGCAGTAGGTCTTGGCGGCCACTGACGGCGCGTCGTGTGACGGGACGAGGCGGCTCACCTAAAGCGCTTCCTTAGCGGAAGCAGAAAGCGCCGCCGTGTAGGCTGGCCTCGGGTTGTAGCTCGGAGCAGGCGGCGCTTCAGCTGAAGCGCACCACGTTGATATGAGATGGCCAGTCAACCCGCGACGTCTCGCGGACCTCTCTGCAACTGTGTCGATGCAAGCGGGCGGGCACATGGGAACGGCGCTCGA
>CAMTXY010000283.1:0-1374 GCA_947085795.1 uncultured Actinomycetes bacterium
CTGCGCCAAGAAGGTGCGCGAGGAGCTCGACGAGAGCAAAGTCCCGCTCATGGGCGTGGCCGGCGCCTTCATCTTCGCCGCGCAGATGCTCAACTTCACCATCCCCGGCACCGGATCGAGCGGGCACATCGGCGGTGGCCTCATTCTCGCCGCGTTGCTCGGACCCTACGCGGCGTTCCTCGTCATGGCGTCCGTGCTCGGGGTTCAGGCGCTCTTCTTCGCCGACGGCGGCCTGCTCGCCTTGGGCGCCAACGTGTTCAACCTCGGCTTCTTCCCGGCGTTCCTCGCGTACTCACTGATCTATCGCCGGATCGTGGGCGACATGCCGACTACGCCGCGGATCGTGGCCGGAAGCGTGCTCGGTGCCGTGGTCGGCTTGCAGCTCGGTGCGTTCGGCGTCGTGCTCCAGACGGTGCTTTCCGGCGTGAGCGAGCTGCCGTTCTCAGCGTTTCTCGCCATGATGCTGCCGATCCACCTTGCGATCGGTGTCATCGAGGGCTTCATCACCGCTGGAGTGATCGTGTTCGTGTACAAGGCGCAGCCGGAGATCCTCGCGCGCACCGCGAGCGGGCGGGGACTCGCGGGGGTGAGGATGAGGCCGGTGCTCGTCGGCCTCATGGCGGCGGCGCTGCTGTCGGGTGCGGGGTTCGCCTGGTTCGCCTCGGCGAATCCAGACGGGCTCGAGTGGTCCATCGCCAGGGTCACCGGAATCGAGGAGATCGAGGGTGCCTCGGCAGATCTGCACGAGAGCCTCGCGGCACTGCAGGAGCGCCTGTCGTTCCTGCCCGACTACGGCTTCCGGCCCTCCGGGGAGGGCGCCGGGGAGAGTGCCGATGGGGGCGCCGAGGTTCCCGCCTGGCCCGCTGTGGATGCCGGGACGAGTACGGCGGGCATCGTGGGCGCGGGCATCACGTTGGCGTTCGTGACCGCGATCGGGCTCGTGTTGCGGAGGCGGACGAGCTCACGGAAGAGCGTGTAGGCCGTACCTCTCTGGTCGGCCCCGAACGGTGGCGTTCCCCGCGTGACCGCCTCGCGTGACCGCCGCCAACTCCTCGGCGATAATGTGAAGCGCGCTGCGACAGCGCGCCGCGTGCCCGCCACATCGACCCGGAGGTCGAATCCGATGATTCCTCGCTACTCCCGTCCAGAGATGGCCGCCATCTGGGATCTTAAGAACAAGTTCGATATCTGGCGTGAGATCGAGGTGCTCGCCTGCGAGGCGCAGGCCGAGCTCGGGCAGATCGGCGTCACAGCCCAGGAGGCCGCGCACATCCGCGCGACCGCCGCGTTCGAAGTCGAGCGCGTCGACGAGATCGAGCGCGTCACGAACCACGACGTCATCGCCTTTCTCACGAACATGGCCGAGCACGTCGA
>CAMTXY010000284.1:0-6342 GCA_947085795.1 uncultured Actinomycetes bacterium
AAGCCGTCGGGAACGAGCGCGTGCACCTGCGGGTAGTACGCACCGCCGCCGGTGTCGTAGGTGACGCGGCCGGTGACGCGGCCGGCGGCCTCCAGCTCGGCGCTCACGCCCGGCTTCGCCTCGCCCTCCGTCACGGACACGGACGTCGCGCCCGTGAAGCGCGGGTCAGCACCCGGACCGACGTATATCTCGCTCCTGCCGACATGGACCCCGTCGTATACCTCGCAGGCGTAGCCGGAGCCTCCGTTGAACGTCACGAAGTAGTCCCCCGGCGGGAGCCCCCGCAGCGTGTAGCCGCCGTCAGGCGCCGAGTACGCGACCCAGTGCTCCCACCCGCCGGAACCGTCCTCACGCCAAGCTATGACCTCGGCGCCATGGACCGGGCCGACGCCGGTCACCGTTCCCGAGATCGTCGCGCCCTCGAGGAGCGCCGCGTCGATGCCGCTCGTGACCGTGTCGTAGTCGCAGGTGACGGACGTCGCTTGCGACATCGTGGGCGCTAGGTCGTAATACTGGGTGGCGTAGTTGCCGACGCTGTCCACGAACTGCACGCGGTAGCTGGCGGGCCACAGACCGTCGAACCTGTAAGCGCCGTCGCCGGCGCTCGACTTGTCGCCCAGCCAGCTCCACGAACTCCAAGGTTCGTTCCAGTAGTAGAGCCTGACCAAGACCCCGGCGACCGGAGCGCTCGTCGCCATGCTGCGCACGGTGCCCGTCAGCGATCCGTACCGCCGCAGCGCGCCGTCGATGCCGGACCGCGTCTCCGCGACCGCGAGGTCTATCCGGGTGGCCGAATCCCATTCGGTGGCGCCGTCGTAGTACAGGTCGAGGTACCTGTAGCTCGGGTCGCGGAAATGCACCCGGTAGCCGCCCTCGGACAACCCGCCCAGGTCGTACGTTCCGTCCGCCAGCGTGAGCACGGAGCCCGCGTAGTCCCAATTGCCGGTCGGCGTCGAGTAGCGGCTCGCACGGACCTCGACGCCGGACAGCGGGAAGCCCAGATGCGTGACGGTCCCTGTGATGCGAGCTGGTGCAGTGAGCTCCGCGTCGATGGTGGCGACTTCCTCGGCGGCGAGCACGACGTCGTCACCATCGCCAATCGACGGAGCGTCGTCGAAGAACTCCGCCGAGAACCGCCCGCTTGGGTCTGAGAACCCAACGCGGTACGTACCGGGGTTCAACATCTTGACGGAGTACGTCCCGGAGGCGTCGGTGCTCGCGGACTTGGTCCACTCCCAGTAGCCGTACATGCTCCACTTGTAGACCTTCACGTCGACGCCGGAAAGATCGCCCCCGCCTCCGGTGACGTGACCCTCGATCCTGCAGTACGCCGTCAGCGTCGCGTCCGCGGTGACGGTCGCGCCGTCGGTCAGCACGATCTCGTCCGCTTCGCTCAATCCCGCCCTGCCGTCGTACCAGCGCTCGATGTAGGTGGCCGGCCAGAACTGGTCACGGTGCAGCACCTTGTACGTGCCGACCGTCAGCCAGGAGGCGGAGTACGTTCCGTCGGGCGCGGTGTCGACGAAGGGGTGCACCAGCGACCAGCTGCCGCCGCCCATGTCGCGGTAGAAGAGGACCTGCGCCGGAATGCCGTCGCCACCCGAGTCCCCCACCGTGCCCGCGATCGTCCCCCTCGCCGGCACAGCCGAGGCGACTCCGGGCGCCAGCGCAACCAGCGCGAGTGCGACGAGCGCCGCCAGGACCGAACCGCGAACCAATCCGCCAAGACGCATCGAGCCCATGCGAGCCTCCTTTGAAGCGCGATTCGCACGTGTTTGAAGCGTGCGGATACGGAACAGCCTCAGTCTACACGGTTCCCCGCCGAATCCGCTACGCGGAAGCTCCCACGTGGAATCGAGGGCCCCGGCGACCGCGCAACTCGATCGCGGTCTCAAGGAGGATGCGCGCTGGACGTGCTGTCTTAGAGCCAGTGCGCGCTCGCGCTTGTTGAGTGGCGCTCGCACAGCGACCTATACCTGCCGAAGAGGCCAGGGGCCGGCCGGAATCGGGAGTGTCAGCGCCCCTGTATCCGCCGCAGATAAGGATAAGGATTGACGGCGCCTCGGCCCGGGGGATGGATCTCATAATGCAGGTGCGGAGCGCTCGCACTCGCGTTACCCGAGTAGCCGACGGTGCCGATGACCTGGCCTGCGGTGACCCGGCCGGAACCAACATGGATACTGTCGAGATGCATGTAATAGAACGTCCAGCCGCTATCTGCTCGCAGCCGGAGGTACAACCCGCTTGTATTGCCATCGCCGCGTGAGACCGAGCCGGACATCGTCGCGACCACAGGTGTCCCTGTCACCGCCATGATGTCCGTCCCTTTGTGCCGACGACGCCCTCCACCTCGCGACGCGCCCCAGGTGTCGCTGTAGTAGTGCGGCCCCGCAACCGGGAAGACCATGCCATCGGGACCCGCCAGCGTACTCGAACGCGAGACCGCCGAGGCCGGCATGTTGGCCGCCGCGCCCGAGTTCCACCTGCGTGACTCCTCGGCGCGCCGAGCCGCTTGTGCGAGTTCACGCTGGACGCGCTCGTACTCAGTCTTCTTGCCCTTGAGCTTCTTCTGCAGCGCGTCGCGTTTGCCCTTGAGCTGGTCGACTTTTTCCGCCCGGTCCCGCTGCTCGGTGGCCAGCTTCTCACGGTCTTCGCGGAGCTTCGCGAGAACCTCCTGGGCATGCTGGATGGTAGCCGAATCGCTCTCGACCACCCTAGAGGCGTACTCGATGCGCAACACCAGGTCGCTCAGATCCTCGGATTGGAACACGAAGGACAAGATGCCTATGTTATCGGCTCGATACCAGGCCCCGATCCTGCCCTCGAGCGCCTTGCGGGCCTTCGTGAGCTCGACCTCGTTGGCGGCAATGCGCACTTCGGTGTCCTCGATCGACTTCTCGGTCTCATCGAGAGCCCAGAACGCCTTATCGAACGCGGCTCCCGCGCGCGCGAACTCGTTGTTGATCCTGTTGAGTTCGGCCTGCAGCCGCGCGACATCGCCGACGCGCCCGAAAGAGCGCTCGGGCAACAGAAGCGTCACGGCGAGCAAGGCCGTGACGGCTATCGCGATGACTGATCTCCTGTGACTCGTACGACTCATGACCACCCGGTTCGAACGGGGTCTCCGGCCTGGAACACGCACGCCGCGACGCAGTCGCACGAATTCGTCAACCATTTTACTATAGCACGCTGCGGGCCAACCCCAGGCCCTCGGGACCATTCGTCGGGGCGCTTCGGCGTCGAAGCGCTTAGGCAACAGGCGACCGCCCGAGACAGATGACGTCCACGTACTCCCCGTCCACCATAACAGCGCCCCGCCGAACACCTTCGCGCTCGAACCCGTGCCGCTCGTAGAGCGCTACCGCACGCGGGTTGTTCGCAAACGCCTCAATCTCGATCTGGGCTATGCCATGCGCCGGCGCCCAGTCGATCAGGTACTCGAGCAGCAGCGTCCCGATGCCTCGCCCCCGCCAGTCCCGATCCACGGAGATTCCGATAGACCCCACATGAGACTCCTGCTCAAGCGACCTGCCGACAAGCCCGGCGAGCCCGACTATCCGGCCATCCTGTTCCGCCATGAGCGGCGGCCCATGCTTTCCATCATTCCAGCGTTCGCGCCGTCCGCTGTTGCCGGGGTCAGGCGCTCCTACAGCAACCGAGGACTGCATCTACGTATCCGCCGTTCTCCTGGAAGACAACGCCTTTCGCTTCGATCTCCGCCCGCTTCATCCCCCACATGCGCTCCACCACGTATGCTGGGGTGTTCGACACGATGAAAGAGTGCAGCGCAATACCGGGATCGCCGAGCCGGTCCTGAATCCCTTTCACCGACTCGTGGAACCGGACCTTGGGATCGGTCGCGGGCACGTTGCGAATGCCCTTGGGATCCACGAACACGACGTGCTGCTGTTCACCGTCGATGAGCCACAGGATGAAGTCCGGGTGGAAGTTGCCAGCCTCGAAGAAGCCGACACCGCGACCACGGCTCTGGTTGCGCAGCAGGTAGAGAGCCTTGCCGTGCAGCACTCCGCCCAGACCCTTGGCCCGATCGGCTGCCACGAATGCGCTTAGATCATCCACGAACCTCCGCTCGCCCTTGTTGAGCGGCGCAGGCGTGACTTCTACCGAACCAGTTCCTTCCGCAAACAGCAGCGGTCGATACAGATGGTCTTCGCACCAGATGGCCTTGAGTCCCCGATACTCCCAGGGGCGGTAGTCGCCCCGCTCGATCGCATCCCGCAGGCCCTCGATCCGCTTAATCGTTTCGGTCTCCGTCGCGTCGATGACGACCCGGTAACCATCGACGGGTGGATCCTCACTCACCCGTGGGAAATTGCGGTCATCCGCTGCGAGGGGTTGATACTCGAGGTGCGGGAGCTCCCACGCGTGCTTGTGGAACGTGTAGAAGCGCTCGACGTAGCGCTTGAGCAGCACCCCCGCGATCTCTTGCCACAGGCGGACCTTGTCCATCGAATCGAAGGCCATCTGCGCCGACGGGATCTGCAGGCGATACCAGGTCGTGTTTGCAAGCAAATCGCGGACTGCGGCGTGAGGCAGGTTCAGGTTGTACCAACCGCGCTCGGCCTTGAACCGCTCAAGCTCGAAGTGCAACGCGTCAAAGTCGAGCATGGCGACGTGCTCCGCCGTGAGGAACGCTTCCTCTGGCTGCCAACCATCCTCATCCAGCACCGCGAGTGAGCCCATCGCCTGGATCTTGGGATACCAGTTCACGACCACCTTGTTGTCCTGCAACCACTCGGTCCCTGGCCGCGTGGCGGGGTCGGGCGGAGCAAGTGTGGGTACGGGACCGAGGCGCCGGAACGCGTCGCCAAAGCCCGTAGGCACGCCACCGATACGTTCCTTGAGCCGAATGGTGGACAGCGCGTGCGCCAAGGTGGTGCGAACGATTGGGACGACGAGCTCAACACGGTCGTCAGTCGGCAGGCCCTCCTTTTTGAGTAAGTCGCGGAAGTGCGCCATATAGTCGGCCCGCACGCCGAAGATGCCCAGTGTCTCGAGCGCCTCGATGTGGACGGGTGGCCGCACTCCAGACGGCAGCGTCGCCCGCGAGCTCCGCTTCAGGCTCTTCCCGTATCCCTTGAGGCGCACGCCGCGACCGAACAGCTGGATGATCTGCGCGCCTTCGCCTCTGCCCACGTTCATGAGCCCCATCGTGCTCACGCGCCAGCTGTTCCAGCCCTCGGTGAACTTCTTCGAGCCGATGAGCATGGTGATGGTCGATTCCGGCTTGTTGATCGAGTGGAACAGCGAGCCAGCGAACTCGCGGTCGATCGCGTCGAGTCCGCGTTCCGCGCACAGCTTCGTGAGCTTGGCGTCGTCACCGACGTTGATCACGCCGAACGGCTCGTTCTCGCCCACCTTCAGGGCGATCTCGCCGTCTGCGCCCTTCAGGTTCTCGATGTGCAGCGTGCCGCCTCCGGGCGCGTTGAAGACCAGCCCCAGGATTTCATCAACGGCCTGCTCGGGAGTCACGCCCTCGACATCGAGGTGCTTGAAGCGCCCCGCAAAGAGGTTCTTGCCGCCACGGGTCACAAGGCCGCCCGTGAGTATGCGACGGACCCGTTCAACACTCGCCCGTCGATCACCCAGGTAGCGCACGAGGAACTCGAGGATCTCGATCACGTCGGACACCTGGCGACGGCTCTCGCTGCGGACAGCGTTCACGCTGCCGCCCACGAACACCCACAGGGGCTTCTCCAGATTGAAGGGTCTGAACTCGTCGGCGTGATGCCCATACAGCCGGAGCTGCTGATAGAACGAGAGCAGGCACGCCGTGAGGTATGAGTCCATCCACTCGCGATCTGCGTCGTCCTCGAGGTTGGCGATGTGGTAGTCCTTGCCAAAGCCGTCGCCGTAGAAGTACCGGTACGAGTAGTCGACGAGAATGCTCTTGGCGTACGTCTCGGTGAGCTTTGACGATCCCTTCACCGCCTGAGAGAAGGTGGCCGAGTACTCGAACGAGAATCCCTGTTCGCAGAGCTTGTTGCGGAAGCCCATCCATGTGCCTTCTTCGCCGCTCGATGCCCCGCGATGCCCCTCATCGATGAGAACGAGGTTGTTGCCTTCGAACGCGTCGACCGCGACGGTCTTGTCACCCATACCCTCTTTGAGCTTGTGGATGTCGAGGATCTCGACGGCCTTGCCAGCGAACAGGCTGCGCCCGTCCTTGGTGAAGAGCTCGGCTTGGATACCTGACGTCTCGAACTCCCCCAGGTGCTGCTTGGAAAGGCCCTCGTTGGGTGTGAGGAGGATGACCCGGTTGAGGTCGGACGCTCGGCCGTGACGCTCCAGCCAGTGCCGGTACTGGAGCATGTTCACGTG
>CAMTXY010000285.1:0-3635 GCA_947085795.1 uncultured Actinomycetes bacterium
CCCGATCGCCAGCAACGCACCGATCATCGACTGGAGAACGCCCTCCAACAGAAACGGCGTGCGGATGAACCAGTTGCTCGCGCCGACGAGGCGCATGATGCCGATCTCCTTTCGCCTGGCGTAGATCGCCAGGCGAATCGTGTTGTTGATGAAGATAAGGCTCACAGACGAAAGCATCACGATGAACACAATCGCAACGATGCGCATCATACGTGTGAACGCGAAGAGATCGCGCACGAACTTCTTGCCGTATTGCAGCGAACGCTCGGGTTCATCCGGACGGTCCGCGACCTTCAAGAACAGCTCGCTCGCCCTGATCTTGGCCACCACGACTTCAACCTCACGTGAATCGACGAGTTCTACGCCGAGTGAAGCCGGCAGCGGATTCGTCTCGAACTGGTCGATCATCTCCGGGCTCGACGCCCACTGCTCCTTGAACTTATCGAGCGCCTCATCCTTCGTGGTGTACGTCACGTTCTTGACGAGCGGGTCCGAGCTCACGAAGGCCTGCAGCGCCTGCACGTCCTCGGTCGCAGCGCCGTCCTTGAGGAATATCTCGATAGAGACCTTCTCCTCGACGGACTCGATCATATCACCGATGATGACGCCGACGGCGATCGACAACCCGACGAGTAGGAGCGACAGATAGATGGTGATGACAGCGCCGAGACTCATCACCCAGTTCCGCTGGAAGTTAGTGAGGGACTCCCGGAGGAAATAGCCGACGTTAATCGCCATGTCCGTACACTCCCCGGGTCTGGTCACGGATGATGCGGCCGCTCTCGAGCGCGATGACGCGCTTGCGCATCGAGTCGACCATCTCGCGGTCGTGCGTGGCGACCAAAACGGTCGTGCCCGTCTTGTTGATGCGGTTGAACAAGCTCATGATCCCGAGCGACGTGGCCGGGTCGAGGTTTCCGGTCGGCTCGTCGGCGAGCAGGATCGGCGGGCGGTTGACGAACGCGCGCGCGATCGACACGCGCTGCTGCTCGCCGCCGGACAGCTCGTCTGGGTAGCTCTCGAGTTTGTCCTCGAGGCCGACGAGTCGCAGCACCTCGGGCACCTGCGTACGGATGACGTGCCGCGAGCGCCCGATGACCTCGAGCGCGAAGGCGACGTTCTCATACGCGGTCTTGTTCGGGAGCAGCTTGAAGTCCTGGAACACGCACCCGATGTTGCGGCGCAGGTACGGCACCTTCCAGTTCTTGAGCTTCAAGAGGTCCTGACCAGCGACGATGATCCGTCCCCTCGTGGGCATGATCTCACGCTGCAGAAGCTTGATGAACGTCGACTTGCCGGAGCCCGAATGCCCGACCAGGAACACGAACTCGCCCTGTTCGATCTCGACATCCATGTCGGCGAGGGCGGGTTTGTCGGTTCCGTATGTCTTCTCGACGCCTTGCATGCTGATCATGTGGCGTGTCTCTTCTCCGTGTTCTTCACGCTCGACAGAACTGTAGCCGCGCGAACGACCCCGACAATGGTAGCAAATCCATCACTTCGTAGCGCGCCGGGGGCCACACCGCACGATTTCTCCACACCTGCATGCGCGCGGGCGTCGCGGGTGTCACAACACCGCTGGGCCGTCGCGGCGCAGGTCAGCATCCCAGCAGCCGCCGTGCTGCCGCCGCCACGTGAGCCGACGTCAGCCCGAAGTGCTCCATGAGCTCGTCCGGCTCGCCAGAGGTGCCGAACACATCCCGCACACCCATACGCGCCAGCGGGACGGGAGCGGTCTCGCCGAGCAGCTCCGCGACCGCCGAGCCGAGCCCGCCGATGATGCTGTGCTCCTCGCACGTGACCACCGCGCCGGTCTTGCGCGCGGAAGACACGATCGTCTCTGTATCGAGCGGTTTGATCGTCGAGACGTCGATGACCTCCGCCGAGATACCCGCCGAGGACAGCTCGTCGGCGGCGGCGAGCGCCTCGGCGACCATCACGCCGCACGCCACGAGCGTCACGCCGGTCCCTTCGCGCAGCACGTACGCGCGACCGACCTCGAACTCGTGGCCGTCGCCGTAGACGTCCGGAACAGCGGCCCGGCCGAGCCGCACGTAAAACGGCCCAGATGTGTATGCGGCCGCACGCAGCGCGCCGACCGCCGCGCGAACGTCGGCCGGTACGAGCACGCGCATGCCCGGCAACACGCGCATGAGCGCGATGTCCTCAAGCATCTGGTGGCTTCCGCCGTCAGGACCCACGGTGATGCCGGAGTGCGTCGGAGCCAGCTTCACGTCGAGGCCGGAGTAGCACACCGTGTTGCGCACCTGATCGTACGCCCGACCGGTTGCGAACACGGCGAACGATCCGGTGAACGCCACCTTGCCGGCAACGGCGAGTCCCGCAGCGGTGCCGACCATGTTCTGCTCGGCGACACCTACGTTGAAGAACCGCTCCGGGTACGCTGCGGCGAACTTCGCCGTTGTGGTGGACTTCGAGAGATCGGCCTCCACGGCTACGACGTCGAGGCCTTCCGCGGCCAGCTCGATGAGCGTCTCGCCGTACGCTTCGCGGGTTGCGCGTTTGCCCACCGGTCACTTCCCTTCCCGAACGATGCACGACAGCTCTTCGACGGCACACGAGGTCTCCTCGGCGGTCGTGGCCTTGCCGTGCCAGTCGACGTTGTTCTCCATGAATGAGACGCCCTTGCCTTTGACCGTGTGACACACGAGCACGGTCGGTTGCCCGCATGCTTCACGCGCTGCGAAAAGTTCGCGGTAGAGCGCCTCGATGTCGTGGCCGTCGACCGTCACGACGTTCCAGCCGAACGCCATGAACTTGTCGGCGACCTCGCCGAGGTCCATGACATCGGCGCACGCCCCGTCGATCTGCAGACCGTTGTGATCCACCATCGCGATGAGCTTGTCGAGCCGATGGTGCGCGGCGAACATCGCCGCCTCCCAGACCTGGCCCTCCTGCAGCTCACCGTCGCCGAGCAGGCAGTAGACGCGCTGGTCGGTCTGACCGTCCATCCTGAGTGCGAGCGCGACACCGTTGGCGATCGACAGACCCTGGCCGAGCGAGCCGGTCGAGACCTCGACGCCGGGCGTCTTGGTGCTGTCCGGATGGCCCTGAAGGATCGATCCGAGTCTCCGCAAGGTGGCAAGGTGATCACGACCGAAGTAGCCCGCCTCCGCGAGCGCCGCGTACAGCACCGGACCCGCATGACCCTTCGAAAGCACGAACCTGTCGCGCTCGGGCCAGTCCGGGCGCTCGGGGTCGTGGCGCATGATGCCGAAGTACAACGTCGCGACGATGTCGGCAGCCGAGAGCGACCCGCCGGGGTGGCCGCTTCCCGCCTCGGCGATCATCTCGACGATGTCTGTGCGCATGCGAGCGGCCGTGGCCTGGATCCCTGCGAGGTCACGCTGTGTCGATACCATCAGACTCCCATCTTCTTGAAACCCTCGCCGAGCGTCTCGTGCACGTCGGAGATGATCACCATCGCCGTCGGGTCGAGCGCGCTCACGATCGCCTTGAGGTCGTCGATCTCCCTGCGCGTGACCACGACGAACAGCATCCCCCGATCCTGACCGGTGTAGGCGCCGGTCGCCGAGAGATGCGTCGCCCCGCGGCCCATCTCGCCGGTGATCGCCTCGGCGATGCGCCGGGACGCATCCGAGATGATGAAGACC
>CAMTXY010000286.1:0-3105 GCA_947085795.1 uncultured Actinomycetes bacterium
AGGAACACGAAGACCGCCATACCATCGAGTATCCAGCGCATCTCTGACAGCGTCCCCACGATCGTCTGGCGCAGTTCAGGCTCGATGGAGACCCAGTTGTCGAAACCGTCGTAGATGATCGCCGTCTTGTTGAATTTGGCGCCGGCCAGCCGGGTGACGGCAGCGAGCGTCTTGCGCGGGGCTTTGGTCACGCGCAACTCGGTCGACATCGCACTTAGGCCACGCTCCACGTAGGCGCGCAGCCCGCGGGCAACGACGCTTGAGAGGTGTTTCGCCGTATACTCCGCTACGTAGTCGACGATCAAGTCGCCCTTCACCTCTTCGGGCAAAGCGATTCCGGCCCCCGGTGCGTTGCCGAGGGTCTCATCGACCTCTTCGCTCGTGTCGATTTCCTCCACATCGTGCTCCAGGCCGGAGAGACGAAGGTCTGCCACCTCCGCCAGCTCAGGGCGGCGTTCGAGTTCCGGTGCGCCGAAGCGCTCTTCGACGGCGGCAAGCGGATCCTCCTCGAAGCGCCGCGCGAACTCCGCGAGCGCGTCCGGCCCGAGGACCTGGTAGGCGGCAAGCTCAGAATCGGGTTCCTTTAGGATCTGTTCGATGTAGGCGGCCAGCGTCCGCTCGAACGAGCGGAATACCAGCCGCTCCCCCACCACACCGAGGGCTGAGCGCACTCGTCCGCGACGCATCAGGTAGAGCTGGACGTAGGCGTGCAGGACGTTCAGTGAATCGTCGCCGATGAGTGCGCCTTCCACCATGCTGATGGCGCGCAGCGGGTAAAAGCCGGGGATGTCGTTGGACTTGCTCACCAGGATCGGCTTCGGGGCGTCCTGGCGTGATGCGGCCTCGATCGCGACTAGGAGACGGTTGGCCTCAGCCTCGATCTCGAGCTCGACGCCGATACCGTAGCCGTCGCTACCGGACGGCGCGAACGGATTGCCGATAAGCCCGAGCGGGCGGTAGCGGGCGACTTCGTGCCGGGTAGCGGCGCCTTCCATCACGTTGTTCTCCTTGATCGATAGGGACGGGGCCGGTCGTGTGCCGCGGCGATCGCGCCGCACCGTACATGATAGCGCGAACGCTGGCGGGGAAGGGGTCCCCGACCGTGTGGTCCGGGACCCCTTCGTCCTCACACAGGACCCGCCTATGCGGATCCGTAGCGTTCAGGTGACCGCTACTTGTTGTGGCACCGCTGACACACGCCGCGATCGTCAGCACGGAGCAGTGCGCTGCTGCCGTTAATCGTCGGATCGCCCAGGAAGCCGGGGGTGCCGTCCTTGGCCGGACTGACACCAGGGATTCCGTCGCGAACCGGAACCACCGTACCTGCGGTGTTCGTGGTCAGCTTCGCTGCCGCCCAGCCGGTCATCACAGCGGAGGCGCCATGAGACCTGTGGCAGGTCAGACAACCGATGTAGTTCTGGTAGAAGGGGTCGGTCGGGGCGTTGCCCAAGTCGAGCTCGAGCGGGATCCAGTATGAATCCGAAACGACCTGCTCGACGAGCGCGCGACCGGTACCCCAGCCAGCGGCTAGCGTCACGTCGACCGGGTGACGGTGACGGACCCTGGCGCCGACAACGCCCTGCTCATAGTTGGGCGTAATGGTAGCGCCACTGCTGTCAGTACCTACGTCGTAGTTGTACGTCCCCGTCAGGCCGCCGTTTGCACCGATCGCACCGCTACCGTCGGTGTTGCCGTGGGCCGTCGCGTAGTTCTCGTGACACGACGCGCACCAGACTGACAGCGACTCCTGGCCGGTGGCGTCCTGATGCAGGATCTTGGTTCCGCCGGTGTAGTCGGGCTTGTAGAGCGCCATCTGCGCCGCGCCGGCGTCGTGCTTGAGCCAGCCTTGAACTCCCGTCGTGGGATCCGGATAGCCTTCCTCGTAGGAGAACACGAAGGCGTTAGGCGTGACGCCGTCAGCCTCGTAGCCACCGACCGTGTTGCCGTTTATCGAAGCCTTCAGCAGCCGGTAGTTCGACGTGCCGTGAGGATCGTGACAACTGGTGCACGTCAGGTTCGGCCATGTGGGCACGGCAGTGCCGGAACCCCAGAGAGGCCCAGCGGCTTCCATGCTGTGAGCGGAGGTCACGGGTGTGAACGTCGTCGTGGCAGACGGCCCCGACGCCCACGCGTACGGATCGGGCATCCGCGTGAAGCCGCCGCCGTTGAGCGGGGCGTTGAACCTGGATTCGGTCTGGTACGCGTAGCCTCCAGGCGGTACAGCCGGCATCGTCCCGGTGGCTGCGCTGGATGGGCCGGTGTCGAACACGCCCGAGCGGACGTTGGTGGCCGCACCCGGAGCCGCGTCACCATGACAGGCGGTGCAGAACTCGGCCATCGTCGTGGCGGAGCCTACGAGCAACGCCGTCTGGTGCTGTGTGCCGAGCCTATCTGTCCAGCCGACCGTCGAGAACGACGTGTGTGCCCGGTGACAACCGGCGCACGCATCGGTGTCTCTCACATAACCACCGTGGGGGCCGAAATTCGCGAAGGCCGCCCCGGCGAAGACAAGCGACAGGCCGATGGTCAGAACGAATAGGATTGAGATTCGCTTCAAGATCTTCACCTCCAAGTGGTTAGTGTACCGCGCAAGCGATGCACGGGTCGAAGGACTGAGCGACACGCAGGACCTCTACGCCACCATGGCCGTCGCCGGGGCTTCCGTCCTGCTTGGTGAACGTACCCACCCGGGCAGCGTACGGAACACCGATCATGGCCTGCTCCATCGGACCACGCTTGTTCGCGAAGTCCTTGGGCGACGCGTTCCAGGTCGTCGGCACGATGCACTGGTACTTCGTGATCTTGCCGTTGTGGATGGTGACCTGGTGCATGAGAGCGCCGCGAGGCGCCTCCACCGCACCCCACCCCTGGCGCGTGCCAGTAGGTATAGGCAGGTCCCTCCATGTGGGGCCGGTGTCAGCCCTCAAGGAAGCGATCCAGCTGGTTGAGCCGAACGCGTCGCTAACCTTGTCGTAGGCGCCTATCATCGCCTGGACGAGCACAAGTGACTCAAGCGCACGAGCCCTCAGACGGTCCATCGTGGACAGCCCGCCCTTGAGGTTGTAGACCCACGAGGTGAGAGAAATGGCGGGGCCGTCGCTGATG
>CAMTXY010000287.1:0-10370 GCA_947085795.1 uncultured Actinomycetes bacterium
CCGTTTCTGTTGGAGGGCGTGCTCCAGTCGATGATCGGTGCGTTGCTGGCGATCGGGAGCGTCGTGGTGCTGCAGGCGGTATTGTTGCCGCAAGTTCGCGATTCACTGCCGTTTCTGCCGGTGGATCTCACCAGCTCGACGATGGTACAGCTTTCGCTCGTGCTGATCGTCGCGGGCGTCTTCATCGGCCTGGTAGGTTCGGGTCTGGCGCTGCGACGCTACTTGAGGATCTAGCGCGAGCGCGAATCGCTGCGGCCCCGAGACGGACAGGTCACACATGAATCGAACATTGATCTGGGCACTCTCCGCATTCGTCGCGGCGTTGTTCGCCGTCGCCGCTTTCCTCGGGGGCGTGGTCGTCGGCCGTGTCGTCGAACTCAGGGCGATCCCAGGGGTCACACCCCGTGAATCGCTCGTCATCGACCACGTGAGGGAGGTCGAGCGGCTGCTCGACCGGGAGGCACTCAACCCCGCCTCCGAGACCTCCAAGACCGCTGGCGCCATCCGCGGACTCCTCGAGGGCACCGGTGACCGCTACGCGGCGTATTTCGACCCGGAGCACTACGGGTACTTCAACGAACAGAGCCACGGTGAGTTCTTCGGCATCGGCGTCAACATCGCGGAGCGTGACGACGGGGTCTACATCGTCTCGGTCATGAAGGACACGCCTGCCGAGCGAGCCGGCATCAAAGCCGACGACATCGTGGTGGAGATCGACGGGGTGAAGCGCGACAGCTGGACGAGCGAGGAGGTCGTCAAGCGCGTACGCGGGCCCGAGGGCACGACCGTCAAGGTCACGATGTTCCGCCCCGCCGAGGAGAAGACACACGATTTCACCATTCAACGCGCCCGCATCGACATCCCGAACGTGATGGCCGACCGCGAGGGTGACGTGGGTTACGTGCGCTTGTTGAGTTTCAATTCGAAGTCTGCCGATGACCTACGTGAGGCGATCACCACGATGGAGGCCGAGGGCGTCAAGGGCTTCGTCCTCGACCTGCGCGACAACTCCGGCGGACTGCTGCAGTCGGCGGTCGACGTCGCTTCGCTGTTCATCGCCGACGGCGTTATCGTCACTGTGGAGGACCGCGTCGGTGGCTCGGAGGCGCACCGCGCGAGCCGACGCACGGTGACCGACACCCCACTCGCGGTGCTCGTGAACGGCAACTCGGCCTCGGCGAGCGAGGTGCTTGCCGGCGCGCTGCAGGACTACGGTCGCGCTCGGCTGGTCGGGGAGCGGAGTTTCGGCAAGGGAAGCGTACAGAGTGTACGCGAGCTGTCGTTCGGCGGGGCGGTCAAGTTCACCACCGCCCATTACCTCACGCCGAAGGGTCGTGTGATCAACGGTACCGGCCTGACCCCGGACGTCATCGTGTCGATGGACATCGAGAAGCAGGCTGATGCGAAGACCGACATCCAGCGGTCACGGGCGATCGATCTGGTGCGCGAGAAGCTGTAGGCAGCGCCACAGCGTCAGTCCTCGTCGTCCTCGTCGTCGACGACCACGAACGGCTCAAGGTCGTAAGCTGAACCCTCGAGCAGTCGCAGCTGCCCGCGCCGGACGTCCGTCGCCGCAGCGGCGTCGCGCTCGGGATCCGCGCGCAGCTCGAGCACCGTTCCGTCTCCGCGAAGGCGCACGACAGCGATTCCGTCTTCTGTGGCGAAGTCCAGGAAGCGGAAGCTCGAGATGTTGAGGAACAGACAGCCGTTGACGATCATGCTCGCCGAGGTCGAATCGACCATCAGCTTGACGAGTGTCGCCTCGCCCTGCTCCATCGTCTGGCCGTCGACCTCGTAGCGATAGTCGACCGCTTCGAGCGTATCGAGCGCACGAACCATGTCACGTGGATCGGTGAGTGTGCCGCTGCCGATGAAACACGGCGCGAGCGGTCGTACGTCGTTCAATGGACTCTCCTGTGTCGTCCAGGCGGCCGCGTCCCGTGACGGACCGCTTCTGGTGCGATTCTAGCACCACGGCGCGTGCCGATGGGTGATGGGTAGGTTACCCTCGACACATGTCGTACCGAACGCGTCCCCCGGTACCTTTGTGACGATACCGGCCCGAGACCCGGAGGTGCCTGTGGCTCGCAACAAGCGCCTGATCAAGGCCAAGCGTAGTGGCATGGTGGTGGGTCGAATCTCCATGAACCGAAAAGGCTACGGGTTCGTGGAAGCACCGGAGGGCGACATCTACGTTCCGGTGCGTGAGACCCACGGTGCCATGCACGGGGACATCGTCGGCGTGCGGGTGCGGCCGGGTGTCGGCAAGCAGGGGCGTAGCGGCACTGTGCTCAAGGTCTTCGAACGTGCCAACGAGACGGTCGTGGGACGCTTCGAGCGTCACGCTCGACTCGGGGTCGTCGTGCCGGTCGACCCACGCATCCGTCACGATGTGTTCGTGGACGGGCGGGATGCGGGTGAGGCCAAGACAGGTGACATCGTCGTGGCCCGGCTGACGGCTTTTCCGTCTCGTCATCACGCGGCGCAGGGGTTGATCGAGGAGGTGCTCGGCCCTGAGGGCGCCCCTGGGCTCGAGATCGAAATCATCATCCGGCAGCACGGGCTGCGCACGGAATTTCCGGAGGAAGTTACCTCTGATGCCTCACCGAAGATCTTCGATATCGAAGAAGTTCGGTGTGAGCCAGGACGTAGGGACCTCCGCGAATGGTTCACGTTCACCATCGACCCTGTCGACGCCCGCGACTTCGACGACGCCATCACGGTCCAGCGCGTCAACGGTGTCCTTCGCCTCGGCGTACACATCGCCGACGTGAGCCACTACGTGTCCTGGGACGGCCCGACCGACCGCGAGGCGCGCAAGCGGGCCACGAGCGTCTATCTCGTCGACCGCGTGCTACCGATGCTCCCCGAACACCTGTCCAACAACCTGTGCTCGCTCAACCCCGGCGAGGATCGTCTCGCGTTCTCCGTCGTCATGGACCTCGACGCCAACGGGGCGGTCACCGGCCATGAGCTGTTCCGTTCCATCATCCGGTCGGACCGGCGATTCGACTACGACCAGGTCCAGCGTTTTCTCGACGCCGAGGAACCCTTTCCGGACGCCGAGTCCGAACGGGCGCTTCGCGAGTTCGCGAGAGCGGCCGATCTGTTCGGCAAGCTACGCGTAGCGCGCGGGGGACTCGATTTCGAGATCGTCGAAGCAAAAGTGCGGCTCGCGGATGACGGCACGCCGTTCGAGGTCGTGCTGCGTGAGCGCACGCAGGCCACGAACATGATCGAGGAGGCGATGATCCGCGCCAACGAGATCGTGGCTGAACACATGACCCGGACGGCCGCGCCCATGGTTTACCGCATCCACGAGGACCCGGACGCTGATGCGCTCGCGCAGGTCGCGGTGATCCTCAAGGAGTTCGACTATCCGGTCAAAGACATTCACGGCGCGAGCCCGGCGACGTTCCAGCGGATCATCGCGTTCGCGCATGACCGACCCGAGAAGCGGCTCATCAACTCGCTCATGCTGCGTGCGCTGCAGCGGGCACGTTACGTCGACTACCTCGCGCCGCACTTCGGACTCGCCAGCGAGGCTTACTGCCACTTCACAAGTCCGATCCGGCGCTACCCGGACCTTATCGTGCACCGGCTGCTAGCCGCGCAGCTCGCCGGAACGCTGGAGGAACCCGAGACCGCGGCGATGGTGGCGGAACTCGAATGGCTCACCGACCATTGCTCAGTCATGGAGCGCGAGGCTGAGGCAGCCGAAGACGAGTCGGTGCGCGTCAAGCTCGCCCAACTCATGGCGGAGCACGTCGGCGAGACGTTCGAGGGACTGATCACGGGTGTGCACTCCTTCGGGCTGTTCGTCCAACTCGACAACACCGCTGAAGGGCTCGTGCATGTCCGGGCGATGACCGACGACTACTACGAGCTTGTAGCCGAGCGTTTCATGCTCGTCGGTCAGGAGCGGCGGCGGACCTTCCGTCTCGGCGAGCGCATCACCGTGCGCATCGTGAATGTGAGCGTGGCCGAAGCGCGTATCGAACTCGAGGTGCTCCACCTCCTCGGCGAAGCGCGCAGACTCGCTTCGGGTTGAATCCGCCGCTTCGCCAAACGCGCTCATCGGGGATACACTGTGCGATGCGCTCCATGCGCTCTGAGATGTCCGCAACCGATTCCCTGAGCGGGGTCACCATGCGCCTCGAATCATTAGAGTTCTTCAAGTCACTCGTTGAATCGCCGTCGCCGTCGGGTTTCGAACAGCCGGCCGCGCGAGTATTCCGTGACTATCTTCTGCCTCTGGCCGACTCGGTGGAAACCAACGTCATGGGTTCGGTCCACGCGACGCTTGCCGGTTCCGATGCGCAGCGCGGTGACCGCCGCTTTAGCGTCATGCTCGCGGGACACATCGACGAGATCGGCCTCATGGTCTCCTACATCACACCCGAAGGGTTCCTCGCCTTCCGCTCGATCGGCGGCGTCGACGAGGCCATCCTGCCCGGCATGCGCGTCGACGTACACACCCTCGACGGCGTCCTGCGCGGCGTCCTCGGCAGGATGCCGATCCACCTGCTCGAAGAGGACGAGCGCAAGTCCGTCACCAAGATGCACAAACTCTTCATCGACCTGGGAATGCCCGCTGAGACGGTCAAAGAGAAGGTCCGTGTCGGTGATCCGGTCACGTTCGGCGTCGGGTTCGAGCTGTTCGGCGACGGCATGGTCGTCTCACGGGGGTTCGACGACAAGATGGGTGCGTTCATCTGCGCCGAGGTGTTACGTGAGGTGCGTGAGCGCGGCGGTGCGCGAGTCGACCTGATCGCGGCGGGCATCGTGCAAGAGGAGATCGGTCTGCGCGGCGGCGTCACGAGCGCATACGGCATCGACCCGACGGTGGGCATCGCGGTCGAGGTCGGACACGCGACGGACTATCCGGACGTGGACAAACGCAAGCACGGCGAAGCCGTGTGCGGCAAGGGGCCGATCGTCACGCGCGGCGCTAACGTCAACCCGGCGGTGTTCGCGGGGCTGTGCGCCGCCGCGAAGACTGCGGGCGTCGATGTCCAGTTCGACGGCGAGCCCCGCGGAACCGGCACCGACGCCAACGCGATACAGCTCGCCCGCGGGGGCAAGGCCGCCGGACTAGTGAGCGTTCCGTTACGCTATATGCACACCCCGAACGAGACGATCGCGCTTGCCGATGTCGAGGCCACCGTCGCGCTGCTCGCCGAGTACGTCGTCACCCTCGACCCCGACACCGACTTCACACCTTAAGGACCTCATGGCACGCGAGATCAAGATCATCGCCGGAAACAAGAAGGCGTACCACGACTACTTCATCGACGAGACGTTCGAAGCCGGCCTCGAGCTGACCGGCACGGAGGTCAAGTCGTTGAGAGATCGCGGCGCGAACCTGCGCGATTCCTACGCGAGCGTCAAGCGCGGCGAGGTATTCATCCACGGGCTGCACATCGCGCCCTATTCACACGGTAACCGCGCCAACGTCGACCCCGATCGGATCAGGCGGCTGCTGCTGCACAGGCGCGAGATCCGCTACCTGGCAGGCAAGACCGCCGAGCGGGGCTTCACCCTTGTGCCGACGAAGCTGTACTTCAACGCCGACAACCGGGCGAAGATCGAGATCGGCCTGGCCCGCGGCAAGAAGCTCTACGACAAGCGCGCGACGATCGCTGAGCGCGACCAGAAACGCGACACCGAGCGAGCCCTGCGCGAGCGCAACCGTTAGTGAGCCGGCGCTCCTCGGCACGCATGTTGCATGAGTGGGTATACTGAGTGAGCGGCGCGCGTATGCCGCACAGCACGTTGACACGTCGAGTGTCCCTGAATCCGGGGGCGACTGGTTTCGACACGATAGGCTTGACGGAAGAAGCAGGTCGAGGTCTCCTCGCCTCGTTAAACAGGGGTACCGACGCATAGACGTCGACAATGACTACGCTCTCGCTGCCTAACTAGCGCAGCGACGCCGACCCGGTGCGCGTCCCCGTCACCGGCAAGGCGCCACTTCAGGGGATTGCTGCGACGTGCGTGGGCGGTATGCCGTCGCTCAAGACCGAACCGCCTTGGTCCGCGCGCCGCGCGTCATCAGGTAACGTGCGGACCGAGACTCCACTGGTGACTGAGCCTGGAGATGCTTCCTGAGGGTGTGTCGTGGACCGGAGTTCGATTCTCCGCGCCTCCACCAGTACCGTGTCCGGAGCGCGACGTGCGTTTCGTGAGAGGAGGACCCGTCCGGCTCATGCGAGCCTGGCGGGTCCTTCCCGTTTACGGAGTCGACCTGCTCGGGAATCTATACGGTAGGACGGCAATGGGCGCACACCCGGCAAGCGGTGACGGGAGCGCACCTCGCCTGAAGGAGGTCGCGGTCATGGAGCGGCGACACCCGCACAGGAGTCCGCCGGTACCGGCTCATGCCGACCCGGTAGCTTCCGACGTGTTCCGGCGCTTCCTCGAGGGCGTGCCGCTTCCGTCGTGGATGACCGCTGCGGATGGCACCGCCTGCCCGGTCAACGAGGCATGGCGGGAGTTCACCGGGCGCGGGGCATCGGAGCTCCCGGTGACCGCCGCGTTCGACACCGTCATCGCCGAGGGCCGTCCCGTTCTCGAGAAGGCGATCGTAGGGGCGATGGCGTCACAGACACCCTTCCAAATCGAGATGCGGTTGCGCCGCGCCGACGGAGTTCCTGACCACCATCGAGCGGCTCGGGCTCATGCCGCGGTTGACGCGCATCGTCATCTCGCAGGTGCTTGACGCGCTAGTCGAACACCCGTCCGTGTCCGTGTCCGTGTCCGTCAACGTCTCCGCCGATGACCTGTCCGATGATTCGCTACCCTCGTTCATCGACGAACGTCTGCGCTCCGCCGGGGTTGATGCGGCCAGACTCGTGTTCGAGATGTCCGAGAGCGTCGCAGTCGGCGACCTTTCGGCGACCCGCACATGGGTGGAGCGGCTCGGGCGACTCGGCTGCATGTTCGTGCTCGACGGGTTCGGCGCGGGTCTCGGGCTCTTCGGCCTGTTGCGGGAGCTGCCGTTCGAGCAGGTGAAGCTCGATGGGTCAATCGTCGCGGCGCTGTCGACCGGCGGCGAGAACCGGCGTTTCGTCGAGGCGATCCGCCAGCCCGACCCCGACCTCGGCGGTCTGGTCACGCTCGGTCGGCGCAGACCGTCCGAGCCTGCCTGACTCGCTCGCGCCCGAATTGCGTCCGAGCACGCCACGCACCTGACCACGCGCCTGAGCCCGCTACGCACCCGTCGGACCCAATCCGCTAGAATCCATGAGGGCGACGAGTATCGTCGCGTGTCGTGGGCCGGTGTCGTGTGCGACCAGGCTCACGGGGACGCCCCGTCCCGTCTCGAGAGGATCGACGCATGCTGGAATGGATCGCGGGGCTGCCCCCGTATCTGAAGTACGTGGTACTCACGATCACGCCGACCGTGGAGCTCCGAGGCGCCATTCCGCTTGCGGTCGGCTCCGAAGACTACGGCTACATACCTCTCATCGTCGTGCTCAACTGCCTCGTGTTCTTCCCGACATACTTCATCCTCGAGTGGGTGTACGAACACATACCCGAGGACACCTGGCTTCATCGCAAGCTCGAACGAGTCCGGCACAAGGCTCATCCGCTCGTCGAGAAATACGGCGCACTCGGACTCGCGGCGTTCGTCGCGGTGCCGCTGCCGGGAACCGGGGCGTACTCGGGTTCGGCAGCCGCCTGGCTGCTTGACATGGAGTGGCACAAGGCGTTCGCGTCGATCAGCGTGGGAGTGGTCGTCGCCCTGGGACTGATGTGGGGCGGATCCGAGGTCGTCAAGTTCGCCGTGGGACTGTTCTGATGAGGAGCCCGACGTGATCCCCGCCGCTCAACGCGTGCGTGACGCTTTAGCGTTCGAGCCGGTCGTCGTGGGTGGCATCACGTTCGTTCCCGCAGCTGCCGTGGAGGCGTTGCGCTGGGGTGTGGGGCCGAAACCGGCGCTCATTGCGGTCGCGTGTAGCCGGCTGCACCCCGACTTCGTGTTCGTTCCCGCGTTCGAACCCTGGGCCGAGGAGGCCGTGGACCGCGTGATGGCGTGCGGCACCGCGCCGTTGTGGGTCGTGAGCGGACCCTTCGGGACCGTGGCGCACCGGGACGGATGGAACGACGCGCTGAGGGCGACCGTCGCCGATCCAGCGTCGATCGGCGAACGCATGGGCGATGTCATGCCGGCTCTGGTCGAGCAGGTCCGGCGTGGCGTTCGACTCGGGGCGACCGCTGTCGTCATCGCCGAGGACCTTGCCGGTACCGATGGGCCGCTACTCGCACCCGACTTCGTCCTCGATCAGGTCGTACCCCGGATCGGACGACTCGCTGAAGCGGCAGCGGAACACGCGGTACCCACGGTCTTCCATTCCGATGGGGACGTACGCTGGGTGCTGCCGTCGTTGCGGCGGCAGGGGTTCGCCGCAGTGCATCCGGGCGGTCTATCGGACCTCGCCTTTGACACCTTCGTCCACGCCGCCCACGCCATCGGCCTCGCGGTCATCGGCGGGCTGTCTCGCGAGACGCTGCACGCCGGCGGCCCTGCGGTCATGCGCGCCGCGACTCGGGTATCCATGCGGGCCGCGAGCGGCGGTTTGTTGATCGCCGATGACGGAGGCCTGACCACTTCCGAGGAACTCGGCGCGCTCGTGAGCGCGCTGCAGGCTGCGCGGATGCCGTCGCGTCACGGGGGTCTGCGGTGAGTCGGCTGTCGGGCTTCGAGCCCGTTGGTCCCGCGATGGCCAGCCGTGCGCGGATCGCACACGTCGTCGACGGGGCCGCCGCATTCGTGGGAGCCGTGTTGATCTTCCCGTTCCCGTTCGCTCGAGCGGCGCTGCCGCTCCCGGCGTTCGTCGTGTCCATCGTGGCGATGATTCTCGCAGTGCACCTCGTCTATCTTGCGGTATCCCTTGTCGTGTGGGGTCGCACCCCGGGGATGTTCCTGCTCGACCTCGGCATCGCACCCCGTCCTGTGGGGATGTGGGCCGCACTGTGCTGGTCGTCCGGCTCGGTCGCCGGGTTCGTGCCGGCGCTGTTCTCGGTAGCCGTGCTCGACCCCGTCCGGGGGCTTCCTGCGCGGTGGTCCGGACTCTCGACGGTCGCGACTGTCATGCCGGACGGGTCCCGGAACCCCTAGCCCCCAGTCCTCGTGCGTGAGCTTACGGCACGATGGTGACCGGCGTACCGAGTGGCAGGGCATCGAACAGCTCGCGTGCTTCCGTATCCGCAAGCGCGATGCAGCCGTCGGTCCAGTCGGCATGCGCGCCGCCGCCATGGATCATGATCTCGCCGCCCAGACCGGTGTTCCAGGGAGGTTGCCGGAACCGATGGATCGCCTCGACGATGACGCGACGTTCGCGTCTTGAGATCAGACCCTGCGCGAGTCCCCGATCGGCGTCGTCAACGGACGGGTACGACAGCCCGAGTGCGCGGTGATAGCGGGATTCGGGGTTCTTGGTGCATACGTAGAGCGAGCCCTCGGGGGTTCGGCCGTCACCCTCACGCTCCTTGTCACCGGCGGGTTCCCGCCCGAGTGCTACAAGATAACTCTTCACGGCGACACCGTCCGACAGGACGGTGAGCGCACGACGCGACTTCTCGATACGTATCTGTGGGTCGATCAGAACCGGCGGGAGGGGTTGAGGGTCGCTTCGGGTCCTCCGTTCGTCGTCGCTCGGCTCACGATCCTGGGCGTGATCGCCCGACGGGTCGGAGGCGGAAGCGTCGACCGGTGCAGCCGGACGGTCGCGGAGCAGTATGACGAACACCGCCAGCAGTAACGCCGCCAGCGTTGCGATAGTGAGGCGTCGCATCGAACCCTCCCTCACCGACAGTGTAGCGCTCGCGTCTATGCCCCCACAATCCTTCATGCTACGATTATCTGGGCATGTATCACCCATGACGAAGTGCGCGTTTTCACTGAATTCCACCCGGCCGTGCGCCGGGTGTCGCCGGTGGTGGAGGAACCTACGTGGCACTCGAGGGCAACCTCAAAGACTTCTCGCTCGAAGACATGTTCCGGCTGCTCGCTTCAGGTCGTAAGACGGGCGCGCTGTACATGGAGCACGCCGATGCCGAGGGCAAGGTCTGTTTCAAGAAAGGACGCGTGTTCTTCGCCTCGAGCAACTTTAGTACTAGAAGGTAGTGCGGTTCCTTCTCTTGGATGTTGTTCTAATGCTGGTGATTCTTGCTCTTGGCCGCGGTCATGAGCTACTTCCTCCATCATAGGCCAGGCTAGCAGTGATGTCGCTCCTCCAAAAAATAAAAGAGCTAGTAAAAGTAGCAGAGGCGTTTTCATAGAGCTATCTGGGGATGAATGTCTGCTAAGAACGCCAGCATCCCAGCAAGAGAGATGATCTTAACAGCATGAATAGAACATTAAA
>CAMTXY010000288.1:0-7746 GCA_947085795.1 uncultured Actinomycetes bacterium
ATTCCGTGGCTCACGTTGCTCACGCCGAGCACCGTCGCGAGCCCCATCGCATGCGCCGCCGCCAGCGCCGCCGTCGTCACCCGGGGCGCGTCAGCATCAGTCGCGGCCGTCATCACGAGCGCATCTACGACGAGATCCGCATCGGCGAGACCGGCTAGATGCGCCGCGTCCCGCACGCGCCGCACAATCTTCACTCGGCCCTCGACCGTGTCCGGAATCCCCACATCGTCGAGCGCGAGCACCACCACCGCAGCGCCGTACGTCTCGGCGAGCGGCAACACCGCCTCGAGCGACTCCGCGCCGCCGTTGACCGAATTCACGAGCGCCCGACCCGGATAGACCCGTAGCGCCGCCTCGAGAGCTGCCGGGTCGGTCGTGTCGAGCACGAGCGGCAGGTCGCTCGAACCGACGAGCGCCAGCACGGCCTCGCGCAACATCACCACCTGGTCGACCCCGGCGGCACCGACGTTGACGTCGAGCACATCGGCGCCGGCCGCCGCCTGTTCAGCGGCGAATTCACGCACGACCGACATCGAGCCAGCGCGCAGCGACTCGGCCAGCGCGGGTTTGCCCGTGGGGTTGATTCGCTCGCCGATGACCGCGACCGATCTGCCTGCGCCGATCTCCACCGTCCCCCGCGGCCCCGCGAGCACCGTACCCGACAGGCCGGTCCGGCCGGTACGCACCGGCAGCTCCCGCGCGAAGTCCACGATCGCCCCGGTGAACGCAGGCGTCGAACCGCAGCACGAACCGACCAGCGTCGCGCCGGTCTCCACGAACCGGGCGGAGTACGCGCCCATCTCATCGGCGGTTCCGGGAAACACCGTCCGCCCGTCCTCGAGTCGCGGCAAGCCGGCGTTGGGCTGCACGATGAGCGGCAGCTTCGTGGCCGTCGCCATCCGCTCCACGAGCGGCAGCATCTGCTCCGGGCCAAGTCCGCAGTTCATCCCCACGGCCTCCGCGCCAGCCGCTTCGAGGATGACCGCAGCGGTGGCCGGGTCGGTACCCGACAGGTCCATGCGGCCGGATGCCCCGAACGTGCAAGTCGCGAACACCGGCAGATCGCAGACGCTGCGCGCGGCGAGCACGGCGCACCGCGCCTCGGCGATGTCGGTCATCGTCTCTATCATGATGGCGTCGGGGTTCTCCGCCGCGAGTGCGCCGACCTGCTCGGCGAAGAGCTCGAAAACGTACTCGAACCCCGCATCGCCGAGCGGTTCGAGCACGAGCCCGGTCGGCCCGACGCCGGCGAGCACATGCTGCGCGCCGGAAGCGCGCGCCAGGCGCACCGCGGCACGGTTGAACTCCTCGACCTGATCGCCGAGCCCGTACTCGTCCAGCTTGACCCGCGTGCCACCGAACGAGTTGCTCGTGATGCAATCGGCGCTGGCGAGCACGTAGTCGCGGTGTATCCCCTCGATGATCTCCGGCGCGGTGATGTTGAGTTGTTCAGGGCACTGCTCCGGCGGCATCTCGTAGCGCTGGAGCATCGTCCCGAACGCCCCATCGATCACGAGCACGTCGCGTCCGAGCCGCATGCGGATGTCAGGCATCGCCGCCGCTCACCACTCGTTGCGCAGCCGCAGCAACCCGATGGCGGCGGCCACGATGGCGTCGTGGTCGAACGCGAGCGGGGGGAGGTCGGCAAGCGCGTGCCACGCGGCCTCGGCTGCGTCGTCACCCGCGGCAAGGCGAAGCGGCACCTCGCCGGCCCACTCCGTGAACACGACGCTCACCGTCCATCCACGGGGGTCTCTGCCTGGGTCACCGTACCCTCCGACCATGTGGAGCGGACCCTGCCACGCCACACCGGTCTCCTCGGCGAGCTCGCGCCGCGCGGCGGCCTCGACGTGCTCGTCCTCGTCGACGAAGCCCCCGGGCAACGCCCAGGCGCCGGCGAACGGGTCGGACGCCCGGCGTATGAGCAGAATGCGGCGGTCGCTGTCCGGACCGGCGAACAAAGCGACATCGGCGGTCACCGCCGCGCGTGGGTGATCGAAAGACGGCATGCAGGGATTGTACCCCTGCGGGCTACCCGGTGGAGACCCCGGTACCCCGATAGCGAGTGAGAAGCGACTCGCTGTCCTCGAAGTCGAGCCCCTCCTCGACCTCGACACGCTGGGAAAACGCACACTTGCGGCACTCGTGATACTTGTCCTCGAAGTCCCCCGCGACGACGCCGTCGCACAATGTGCCCGAAATCACCCAGCAGGAACGTCCCCCGTTGATGCCGTGGTTGCCGCCGTGCAGGGAGCTCTCGGTCGACGAGGGGCACTGACCCGACTCACCTATGCGAGCGCCACCAGGTCCGCAACCGCAGCCCTGGTACTCCCAACAGTTGAGTCTCTGCCTCGTCATCGGGCGGCAGTTCCTTCCGCGAGCAGCCGTGGCGCCTCCACTCCAGCACGATGGAGCATGTCGCGTGCCAACTGAACCGCGGAAAGCCGGGCAAGCATAGCGGCGTATGTCTGCCGAGGAGTATGCTGTGCCAGTCCTTTCGACCCTATCCCGACCCCGGAGACAAGGAGTCCCGTGCTCTCGCTCAACCCCCTGCGCTGGTCGCACAAGATCAAGCTCGTCGTCGCCTTCGCCACGCTATACGTCGTGTGGGGCACCACGTATCTCGCGATCCGCATCGGGCTGGAAGCCGACCTGCCTCCTGCGGCGTTCGCGGCGATGCGTTCGATTCCCGCCGGACTGCTCCTGCTCGCGTTCGCGAAGCTGCGCGGCACCTCGTTCCGAGTCTCGCTCCGGGACCGGCGCACCATCGTCGTGGTCGGCATCCTGCTGCTCGTGGGCGGCCAGTACGGTACCTTCCTCGCCGAGCAGTACATCGGTAGCGGGCTGGCAGCGCTCATCGTCGCGCTGCTGCCCCTGTGGATCGCCGGCGCTGAATCGCTGCTGCCCGGGATGGAGCGTCCGACCGCCCGCGGGTACGCGGGACTCGTGCTCGGGTTCCTCGGACTCGGTGTGCTGCTCGCGCCGCGGCTCGCTGATGTGGGCGGCACGGCGACGGAGCTTGCGGGCATCGCGATCCAGATCGTCGCCACCTGGTTGTGGACGACCGGCTCGATCATCTCGAAGCGTCGTCCCGTCGAGACCGACGTGATCGTTTCGACCGGCATCCAGATGCTCACGGCCGGCGTCGTGCTCACCGTGCTCGCGACGGTGCTGGGCGAATGGGGTCGCGTCACCTTCACTCCCGCAGGCGTCGGCGCGATCCTCTACCTCATCATCTTCGGCAGTTGCGTGGCGTTCACGGCGTTCGTCTGGCTGCTGCGCAACGTGCCGGCGAGCAAGGTCATGACGTACGCGTATGTGAATCCGGTCGTAGCGATGTTCCTCGGTTGGCTGGTCCTGAGCGAGGTCATCGACGGTTGGGTGTTCGCCGGTATGGCCGTCATCGTCGCAGGCGTCGCGCTCGCCACGAGCGCTCCAACCAGGCCTGCGGTCATGCCGGGGGCTTCCACGCTTTCTCCACAACCGCTTCATCACGGCTCCTCGGCAGGCGTCGATACTCATCCATAAGGCAAGCTCGCTGAGGGTGGTGGTCTCGATGATGGTCCTGTGGCTCGTGGTGTTCGCGGTGCTCGTGTGGCTGGCACTCCGCACGGTCACCGCCGGTGCGATGCCGGTTGCGCACGTGCACACGGGGTCGGCCATCGAGGGCGCCGTCGCCGTCGCACGCGGCCGCCTGCTGCGCGGCGAGATCGATCGACGTGAGTTCGAGCGTATCGTGCGAGTCTTGTCGAGTTAGACCTCCCCGGGTCTTCCTCACCTCCTTCCCTTCTCGCGAAACGGGGCCTCAATCGGGGCCTCGTTTCGTGTTGCGGGTAGAATCTGCGCGGAAGAGCCGTCCCGACCTCCGAAAGGCGCTCATGTCCGCAGCACTCGTGCGCTCGTTGCGATTCATGCGGTCGTACCGGTTCACTGCGATAGCGGCGGTGTTCGCCGTCCTCGCCTCCTCGGCGACCGATCTGGCCAGCCCGCAGATACTGCGGCTGCTCATCGACCGGGGAATCGCCGAGGGGGACATCGCGTTCATTTGGCGCGGCGCTGCCGGGCTCGTCGGATTCGCCGTGCTCGGTGGTGTCGCGAGCTTCCTTCAGGGCTACTGGTCCGCGCGAGCGAGCCACGGCGCGGCGTTCGACATGCGCAACGAGATCTTCGACAAACTCCAGCGGCTTTCGTTCGCGTATCACGACCGGGCGCAGACCGGCCAGCTCATCACGCGGGTCACGAGCGACGTCGATCTCGTGCGTGATTTCGTGGGCGGCGGGCTCGTCCAAGCGGTCAGCGCGGTGCTGCTGCTCGCCGGAGCGGTTGTGCTGCTCCTGGCGATGAACTGGCAGCTTGCACTCATCGCGTTCGCGGTCATCCCGGCCACCTTGCTCGTCCTGCTGCTGTTCGTGCGCAGACTCGGGCCGATGTTCAAGGAGTTCCAGCAGCGTCTGGCGGCACTCAACACGGTGTTGCAGGAGAACGTCGCCGGCGTGCGGGTCGTGCGTGCGTTCGCGCGCGAGGAGTTCGAGGCGCAGCGTTACGAACGGGCCAACCGCGACCTCCTCGACTCGGGGCTCAGCGTGCGTCGTACGGTCGCCAACGCGTTTCCGCTATTGTTCAGTGTCGGCACGATCGGGGTGGGGTTCGTCACGTGGGCCGGAGCGGTGCAGATCGTCGCCGGAACGCTCACCGTCGGTCAGCTCGTCGCGTTCACGTCGTACCTGTTCCTGCTGTTGCAGCCGCTGTTCATCATCGGGTTCGGCGCCCAGCAGATCGCACGGGCCGGCGCGAGCGCCGAGCGGCTGTTCGAGATCCTCGACGCCGACGTCGAGATACTCGACCGCGACGGGGCGGTCGATCTGCCGCCGCTGGCCGGTCGCGTGGATTTCGAGGACGTGCGTCTGCGCTATCCCGGCGATTCGAGTGACACGCTCAAGGGCGTGAGTTTCTCGATCGAGTCCGACACGACGGTGGCGATCGTGGGATCCACGGGTTCGGGCAAAACGACCGTCGTCAACCTCATCCCTCGCTTCTACGACGTCACGAGCGGGTCGGTGCGGGTGGACGGACGCGATGTGCGCGACGTGACGCTCGGATCGCTGCGCCGGGCGGTCGGGGTGGTCATGCAAGACAGCGTCCTGTTCAGCGGCACGGTGCGCGAGAACATCGCTTACGGCAGACCCGATGCCACCGACGAGCAGGTCGAGGCTGCGGCACGCGCCGCGCAGGCGCATGAGTTCGTCACGGCGCTTGCGGACGGATACGCCACCCGTGTCGGCGAGCGCGGCGTGAAGCTTTCCGGAGGCCAACGCCAGCGCATCGCGATCGCCCGAGCGTTGCTCATCAACCCGAGGATACTGATCATGGACGACTCGACCTCGAGTGTCGATGCGCAGACCGAAGCGGCCCTGCGCGCCCGACTCGACGAACTCATGGAGGGCCGCACCACCTTCATCGTCGCCCAACGCCTCTCGACGGTGCGCCGCGCCGATCTCATCCTCGTGATCGACGACGGGCGTGTCGCCGAGAGCGGCACGCACGAGGAACTGCTATCCAGCTCGTGCCTGTACGCAGAGATCGCGGCGAGTCAGCTCGCTGGCGACGAGTCGATCGAGCTTCCCGACCGCTGCGACCTGACCGGCGATGACGGGGAGTTGGACTGATGCCTCACGGCGTCTCGCTCAAAGCGCTCGCCCGCGACGACAAACCGCGCTCCGCCCGCGAGACGGTGCTGAGGCTCCTCGGCTACCTGCGCCCACACACCCGGCTGCTCGCGTACGCATCGGTGTGGCTCGTGCTCTCCTCGGCGGCCACTGCAGCAGCGCCCGCTCTGATCGGACGCGTGATCGACGTCGCGGTCGAGCAGGCCGGAAGCGGCCGCGATGCGCAGGCGCTGCACCTGCCGATCGGGCTGCTCATCGGCGCGACGCTCGTGGGCTGGTACGCGCAGCGCGTGCAGATCCTGCTCATCGGCACCGCCGGTCAGGAAGCGCTGTTCACCGTGCGCGAGCAGGTGTTCGGCACGATCCAGCGTCTGCCGGTCGCGTTCTTCGAGACGACGGAGTCCGGTGACCTCATGAGCCGACTCATCAACGATATCGAGACCGTCAACTCGTTTCTGTCCCAGGGATTCCGCCGGGTGGCGAACTCCGTGCTCGCGATCATCGCGACGCTTGCCGGCATGTTCATCGTCGATGCGCGCCTCGCGCTCGCGACGTTGCTCGCCGTGCCGCTCATGCTCGGCACGACCCGCCTGTTCGGACTCGTCGCACGTCGGGCGTTCCGCGCGCGCCAGGAGACCATCGGCGACGTGAGCTCGACGCTTGCCGAGGAACTTGCCGGCATCAAAGTCGCCCAGGCGTTCGACCGCACCGACCGCAACCGCAGCGCGTTCGGCGAGCGCAACGCGGCGAACCGCGACGCGAACATCACGGCTGCGGCGGTCTCCTCGGCGTTCTCGCCGACGCTCGCGCTGATCGGTGCCTCAGCGGCGGCGTTCGTGGCCGGCTACGGAGGCTGGCTCGCAGCGGCTGGCGTGGTAACGGTCGGCGTGGTCGTCGCGTTCTTCAACTACGCCCGGCAGTTCTTCAACGCCGTCACGCAGCTTTCGAGCCTCTACGCCGAGACTCAGTCCGCCCTGGCTGGCGGCGAGCGGGTGTTCGCGCTGCTCGACACGCCCGCCGACGTGCGCGACTCCGCCACAGCCGTCGAACTCGAGCGCGTGCGCGGCGACATCGGCTTTCGCGACGTGCGCTTCAGCTACACGACCGGTCCCGAGGTGCTCTCAGGCATCGATGTGGCCATCGAAGCCGGCACCACTCTCGCGATCGTAGGATCGACCGGCGCGGGCAAGACCACGCTCGTCAACCTCGTTCCTCGTTTCTACGACGTGACTGGGGGGGCGGTGCTCGTCGACGGACACGACGTGCGCGACGTGACGATGCGCTCGCTGCGCGCCAACCTCGGCATCGTCCTGCAGGACCCGTTCCTTTTCGCCGGGACGATCGCGGACAACATCCGCTACGGACGGCTCGATGCCGACGACGAGGAGGTTCGCGCCGCTGCGCGACTCGCCCGCGCGCTCGCGTTCATCGAGCGGCTTCCCGAGGGCTTCGACACCCCGGTCGGCGAGCGAGGCGGGATTCTGTCGACGGGGCAGCGTCAACTCGTCGCGTTCGCGCGGGCGGTTCTCGCCGACCCGGCGATTCTCATCCTCGATGAGGCGACCTCGTCCGTGGACACCCGCACCGAGGCGCTCATCCAGGACGCGCTGCGACACCTGCTCGCCGGGCGTACGGCTCTCATCATCGCCCACCGCCTCTCGACGGTGCGCGACGCCGACCGGATCCTCGTCATCGACAACGGTCGAATCGCCGAGGAGGGCACGTACCGCGAGCTGATCGCTCTCGGCGGAGCCTTCTCACGCCTCCATGAGGCCCAGTTCGGCAAGTGAAGCGGCATCAACTCCGGGTCGATGGTTTCCGTGTAGCCTTCACCAGGCGTTTCTTTGATATTCCTCAACTTCTGCTTGACACTTGCATGAGATAGCGACTTATCCTATATTCGTGTTGTCATATATGCCATGACAGGGCGGTTCGCGTGTCACTCGACCATGCGATACTCGGTTTTCTGCACGAGGAGGACCTCTCGGGCTATGACCTGAAGACCCGATGCTTCGACGGGCGGGCGAGCCACTTCTGGACGGAGATCGGAAGAGCACACGTCTGAACTCCAGTCACTAGC
>CAMTXY010000289.1:0-7716 GCA_947085795.1 uncultured Actinomycetes bacterium
GCACTGGTGAATGGCGAGGTGCAGTCCACGAGCGGAACAGCGTCGATCTGGCAGCGTACGGACGTCGCCCCGTTGGCGACGAAGCCAAAGGTCGGTGTCGTATCGTTGCTCGGGCCGCTGGGACCGCTCGTGATCGAGATTCTGTCGAAGGTACTCGGCGTCTCGGCGTGTTGCCTGTTCGTGATCGACAAGTCCAAGTCCGAAACGCTCTTTTCGGCCAGCGCGGGATTGATCGGCTCGTCGGTGCGGGTCAGGCCGTACGAGGCGGGCGCCATCGAGTCGATAGACTTCCCCAACGCGCACTTCTCCTGCATCCCGGTGGTGGAGCATGAGCAGATGATGGTCGTGTTCTGTGCGGATTCGGACGACCTCGAGCGGATGTCCGAGGAGGATAGGCTCGTCCTGCAGGCGATATCGAGCGAACTCGTGGTCGCCGTCGAGAACTGGCAGCTCTACAAGTTGACCCGACGCATGGCGATCACCGATGAACTCACCGACTTGCACAACTACCGCTATCTGCAGCAGCGTCTCGACGAGGAGATCGAGCGCGCACGCCGATACGGCAAAGACCTTTCGCTGCTCATGATCGATGTCGACGACTTCAAGCGCTTCAATGATGTAAACGGTCACGTCGCCGGCGACCACGCGTTGCGCGAACTCGGTGCGACCATGCGTTCGATCGTCCGCGAAGTCGACATCGTCTGTCGTTATGGAGGCGAGGAGTTCTCGGTCGTCTTGCCGGAGACCGATGCCGCCGGTGCGTTCGTCGCGGCCGAGAAGTTGCGGGAGGCCGTCTCGCGCCACGCTTTCACCGACGCTGACGGCGAGCCGGACGAGCACATGACCGTCAGCATAGGACTGGCGGCGTACCCCGCGCACGCCCTGGACAAGGAGACGATTCTGAAGAAGGCCGACGATGCGCTCTACCAGGCCAAACACGGCGGCAAAGACCGTGTCAGATCGCCGAGGAGCGAGTCCGTGGTACCGCCGCCCACCACTACGCTTGCGTCGGCCGTCGTACGAGAAGGAGAGACGGAGTGATGACCCGATACGCGTTCCTCGGCCCGATCGGCACACACAGCCACAGCGCGGTGCTGTCGCTCGCTGAACCCGGTATGGAGGCCATACCGTTCTCGACCATCGAAGAGGTTTTCACAGCGGTCGAGCGCGGCAAGGCCGATTACGGCCTCGCGCCGATTGAGAATTCGGTCGAAGGAACCGTCAACGCCACACTCGACGCGCTCGCGTTCGAGAGCGACCTTGAGATCCAGCGCGAGGTCGTGCGCGACATCCACCACTCGCTGTGCGTCGCCACGGACGTCGCGTTCGCCGACATCACGCGAGTGGCAAGCCACCCGCAGGCGCTCGCGCAGTCACGCCGCTGGATCACCGAGCATCTTCTCGGCAAGCCGGTGAGCGCGGCGACCTCGACGGCCGACGCGGTCCGCATGGCGGTCGAAGAGTCCGGCGTCGCCGCGATCGGCAGCGCATTCGCCGCCGAGATCTACGGCGCGAAGGTGCTGTTCGAGGCGATCGAGGATTACGGCGGCAACCAGACGCGGTTCGTGGTGATCGGTCGCGGAATCCACGAGCGCACCGGTGATGACAAGACATCGCTCGCGCTGTTCATGAAGGCCGACCGGCCGGGCACGCTGCACATGATACTCTCGGAGTTCGCGTTCGGTGGAATGAACCTGACCAAGATCCAGTCGCGCCCGACGCGCAAGGCGCTCGGCGAGTACATGTTCTTCATCGACCTCGCCGGACACGTTGATGACGACAACGTCCGCCTCGCTCTCGACTGCTTGCGCCTGAAGTTGCGTCGGGTCAAGGTGCTGGGCAGCTATCCGAGAGCGGTGAAGTGACGAAGTGGCCGAGGAGACGCGGGCGAACGAGCGCGTGTTCGTGATGGGCATCGGCAACATCCTAATGAAAGACGAGGGCGTGGGCTGTCGGATCATCGAGGAGCTCCAGGCCCGTTATGAGTTCCCAGACAACGTCGACGTGGTCGACTCCGGCACCATGGGAATGGTGCTCCTGAACATGTTTCGCGACTACGACTTCATCCTCGTGGTCGATGCGGTCGACGGCACAGGCTACGAGCCGGGGACCGTCGTGCGGATGTCACCCGAGGACATCGCCGGCAACCAGGTCATGCACTCGCTGCACGACATGCGCTTCATCGACGTACTCAAGGCCGCCGACATGATCGGGATACGCCCCGAGGGCCACGTGGTCGGCGTTCAGGTGGAGGACATGAACCCGCAGGAACTCACGATCGGGCTGTCCGAACCTGTTGAGGCCGCGCTCGACACCGCTATCGACGCGGTGCTCACCGCGCTAGCGGAGCGGGGTATCGCCACCCGCGAGATCGCGTAGGAGGTCTTCGCGAGACTGGCATCGCGTGCGGGAGACCGTGTGCGGCGCTTACGGTTCCGGGTCGGTGTACAGGAAGCCGGCGTCGTACAGGCCGGGATCCTTCTTGAGGCGGGCCACGATGCCTGGCACATCCTCGTCGTCGATGCCGATGACGTAGGTCCCGTCTCCGAAAGAAGTGTGACTTGAATCGGCCAGACCGTTGCGGTCCAGTACCTGCTCCACGGTCGCGCCGGGTCTAAGCCACACGGCCACGCCGCCGTCGATGACTTCCAAGTCATCGAGCGTTTGGATGATCCCGCCGCCAGAGGAGATCCGGCCGTCCTGCGGGTCGAAGCCGCATGAGTGCCAGAACAGCAACACGAGCACGATCACGATGATGGTCGCGAGCACGGTGCCGAGGGTGTGGTACGCGCGTTCCTTTCGCCCCGCCCCCGGTGCGGTTCCGTGCGTCGTGGTGGTCATCTCGTCGGTCTCGGGCATCGCTTCCCCCGGGTCGTCCCTTCCTCAGTGTGAGTATAGACTATACAGCGCAAGGAGCGCACCCGCGCACGGTGCGCGGCCTTCGTTCGTTCGGGGACCGCCGGACTCTCTGCGCTATACTCCCAAGCAATCCGGTGGTCATGATTCGCCCACATCGTTCGGGAAGGTCGCGCCCATGCTTGATGCGAGATTCGTCCGCGAGAACGTGGAGGTCGTGCGTACAGCCCTGAAGGATCGCCGGGCGACCTGGGACATCGACGGGTTCCTCACGCTCGACGCGCGGCGCAGGGAGCATATCGGCGTGCTGGAAGCGCGTCAAGCGCGGCGCAACGAGGCCTCCAAAGCAATCGGCGGTCTGACGAAAGAGGGCCGACGCGACGAGGCCGAGGCGCTCAAAGACGAGGTTCGCTTCATCAACGACGAGATCGCGCGGGCGGAGACTGAGCTTGCGCAGGTTGACGAGACCGTCCGCGAGATGCTCCTCACCCTCCCGAACCTTCCCGACGCCAGCGTGCCTGTCGGCGCGGGCGAGGACGACAACGTCGAAGTCCGGCGCTGGGGCACTCCGCCGGTCTTCGATTTCGAGCCTAAGGCTCACTGGGACCTCGGCCCCCAACTCGGGCTGATCGACTTCGAGCGCGGGGTCAAGCTCGCGAAGTCCCGTTTCGTTGTGCTCGGGCGTGACGGAGCACGCCTCAACCGGGCGCTCATCAACTTCATGCTCGACACGCATGGCGCGCGTGGATACACGGAGTGGTCGCTGCCCGTGCTGGCCAACACCCAAACGCTCACAGGCACCGGTCAGCTGCCCAAGTTTGCCGAGGATCTGTTCACCACCACCGAGGGTCTGTACCTGATTCCGACCGCCGAGGTCCAGCTCACGAACTTGCATCGCGACGAGGTGCTCGATGCGGCTGATCTCCCGCTGTGCTACAGCGCCTACACACCCTGTTTTCGTGAGGAGGCGGGAGCGGCGGGGCGCGACACGCGCGGCATGATCCGCGTGCACCAGTTCGACAAGGTCGAGATGGTCAAGTTCGCCCCGCCCGAGACGAGTTTCGCTGAGCTTGAGGGCATGGTGGCCGATGCGGAGCACATTCTGCAACAGCTCGGTCTGGCGTACCGCGTGATCACGCTGTGTACCGGTGACATGGGGTTCGCCGCCGCCAAGACATACGACCTTGAGGTATGGCTGCCGAGTTACAGCGGCTACAAGGAGATCTCCAGCTGCAGCAACTGCACGGATTTCCAGACGCGTCGGGCTTCGATAAAGTACCGCAGCCCTGGGAAGTTCAAAGGTGGCCGCCTAGCACACACGCTCAACGGTTCCGGTCTGGCGGTCGGGCGAACGCTCGTAGCCGTACTCGAGAACTACCAGCAGGCCGACGGGAACGTCGTGATCCCCGAGGTGCTTCGACCGTATCTTGGCGGCCAAGAGATCATCGAGTCGACGGGATAGTCCGGTCACCGCCACGTCTTTTCCGGTGAGAACGGGAACAATAGACAGTATTAGGTGCGGCGCGCCCGGGCATATGCGCGCGTCTGTATTGCACGGCGACGACTCCCGCGCACGCCGGAAGGACCTGGATGGTGTCTACACCGAGCGACCCTACGATTATCGTCATCTTCGGCACCACGGGCGATCTGATGGCCCGCAAGGTCGCCCCGTCCCTCTATCACCTGCGCAGCAAAGGCGTGTTGCCCGACCGCTTCCGTGTCGTGGGGTACTCGCGTCGGGAGTGGTCCGACGACGACCTGCGAGCGCACGTCGGCGGCATTCTCGCCGAGCGGGCTTCCGGCGCGGATCCTGACGACATCAAGGCGTTCCTCGGCGAGTTCACGTATTCACGCGGGGAGTTTCACGACAAAGAGGGGTACGCGTGTCTCGCTCAGCGACTCGAGCGGATCGACGCGGAGTGGGGCGTGTGCGCCAATAAGCTGTTCTACCTCGCGGTGCCCCCTGAGCACTACGCGACGATCTTCACGCACCTGGCAGAGAGCGGGCTCACGCGGTCGTGCGGGGGCGACGGCGGCTGGACGCGAGTGCTCGTCGAGAAGCCGTTCGGCAACGACGCGGAGACGTCCGCCGAACTCGACGAGACGCTCGGTCGCCTCTTTCGCGAGGAGCAGATCTATCGCATCGACCACTATCTCGCCAAGGAGATGCTTCAGGGCGTCTTGAACTTCCGGTTCATGAACAACCTGTTCGAGACGAGCTGGAACCGCGACGCCATCGAGTCCATCGACGTGGTGCTGCACGAGACGCTCGGCGTCGAGAAGCGCGGCTGGTTCTACGACGGGGTCGGCGCGTTGCGCGATGTCGGGCAGAACCACCTGCTGCAGATGCTCGCACTCGTGACGATGGAGCGGCCCGGCACCTCCGATGCGGCGGCGATCCGCCAGGCCCGTGCCGCAGCCATCCGCGAGACTCTACGCCCGTTGACCGCCGAGGAGGTCGCGCGCGATTCGTACCGGGCGCAGTATGACGGCTATCGCACCATAGAAGGTGTCGACCACGACAGCGAGACGGAGACGTACTTCCGGCTGCGCACCAGGCTGCGCGGGCCGCGGTGGGCTGGCGTGCCCGTGACCTTCGAGAGCGGCAAGCGCATAGGGCAGGTGCGCAAAGAGATAGCTGTCACATTCCGCCATCCGTCCCCGTGCATGTGTCAGCCGGGACAGCACTACAAGAACCAGGTCGTTTTCACCCTCGAGCCCACCGACACGATCAAGATCGTGTTCTGGGCCAAGAAGCCGGGGTTCGATTACGAGGTCGAGCGGCGCGAGTTCAATTTCTTCCTCTACGAGAAGGAGGAAAAGGCCCAGTACGTCGAGGAGTACGCGAAGCTTCTACTCGACGCGATTCGGGGAGACCAGACGCTGTTCCTCTCCACCGACGAGATCCGCGCGATGTGGGAGTTCATCGATCCGGTCACGACCGCGTGGGAGGCAGGAGCCGTTCCGCTTGACACGTACGCGCCCGACACGCTGGAACCGGTGACTCGCGCGTCCGAAGCGCTCGCCACGGCCGTTCCGCGCGGCTCGATCGGGGTGGTAGGGTTCGGGAGGATGGGCGCCGGCCTCGCGTTGAACCTCGTCGAACACGGCTGGGGCGTCGTCGGCTACAACCGTTCGCCGGACAAGGTGCGGGCGGTTGAGTCGCAGGGGGTGCGTGCGGCGGCGTCTCTGGCCGAGCTCGTGAAGTCGCTGCCGAAGCCACGCGTAGTGTGGCTCATGCTGACCGCCGGCACACCGGTCGACGCGGTGTTGTTCGGGGATGACGATGGCCCCGGAGGATCGGCGCTTGGCGATCTGCTCGAATCCGGTGACATCGTGATCGACGGCGGCAACTCGTACTTCAAAGACGCCGCGGTCCGCGCGGAGCGGCTCGCTGAACGAGGAATCCGGTTCCTCGACTGTGGCACGAGTGGCGGCCCTGGTGGAGCCCGCGCGGGAGCGTGCCTCATGATCGGCGGGCGGCGGGAGGACTTCGAGATCGTCGAGCCGGTGTTCGCGGACATCTCGACGCCCGATGGCTACCGGTTCTTCGAAGGCCACGGCGCGGGACACTTCGTGAAGATGGTCCACAACGGCATCGAGTACGGCATGATGCAGGCGATCGCCGAGGGGTTCCAGATCATGCGGTTCTCCGACTTCCGCCTCGACTTGACTCGAGTCGCCGAGATCTACCAGCGTGGTAGCGTGATCGAATCACGACTCGTCGGATGGTTGCACGACGCGCTCCTCGACCTCGGCGAGTCGCTCGATGGAGTGAGCGGCATGGTCGGTCACACAGGCGAGGCCGGATGGATGGTGCGCACCGCCGAGGAGATGGGGCTTGAAGCGCGCGTCATCCGCGGGGCGCTTGAGTTCCGCATAGAGTCCGAGCGCGACCCGGGCTACGCGGGTCAGGTGCTCAGCGCGCTGCGTAACCGGTTCGGCGGACACGCGATGTAGGACGCGTTACTCGCAGGAGGCGTGACGTCAACCACTGTTCATTTCCGAAGGTCGGCGAAGTGCTGCTCCCATCGCCCTCCGCCACCGGCGACCAGGGTCTCGTACGCGGGAACGTGATACGCGCGCAGGCGGTGGTCGAGGAAGTCGGAGAACACGAGGGTGCGGCCGTCGCCCGAGATGTCCAAGGCGGTGCACTGGTTGCCGCCGACGATAGCGTCAAGAGGCGTCGCGCTCTTTGCATCGAACAGCAGGACAGTGCCCCATTCGGGACCGGGGATGTAGTAGCTCCGGGGGTTGTTCGCTCCTCGGCACGACACGAACAGAATCGAGCCGTCCGGCGACAGCGCGATAGTGTTGGGCTTGGCGTCGGTGTCGACGAACTTCCTCGTGGCCCCGGTCGTGAGGTCATGGATCCACACGCAGTCCCTCGCCATGTCCGAGGCGTACACGACGCCGCGTTCAGCGTCGCCGACGAGATGCCGCAGAGCCCCATTGCTGTCGAAGACAGTGGCGACATCTCCGCTCGCCAGGTCGATTCGCTGCAGCTCGCCGCCGCCGAAGCCGGCGACGTAAAGCGCGCTGCCGTCGGGGGTGGGCCACAGGCCGCGCGGAGTGTCGGCGGTGCGGATGCGTCGGCGCACCGTCCCGGTCGACAGGTCGATCTCAGAGACGTCGTCGCCCGACCAGTTGGCGGCATACAGCGTCGCTCCGTCCGGCGAAAGCGAGACGGCCTTCGTCCACGCGCTTTCGGTCGGCAGTTCGCGCACGACGGTGCGGGTCGGCGTATCGATTTCGAACACCTTGGCGGGCTGCATCTGGCTCGCATAGGCCTTCGTGCCGTCACGCGAGAAAGTGATCTCGACCGCGCCGTGTTCGCCGATGTCGATCGTGCCGGTGCGC
>CAMTXY010000290.1:0-2331 GCA_947085795.1 uncultured Actinomycetes bacterium
CGCTCACACTCGAGCACGAGTCCGCCGACGACCTCGTGCGCGTCGCGGAAGGGCATGCCTGTGCGCACGAGGTAGTCCGCCAGGTCCGTGGCGGCCATGAAGCCTCCGTGGGCGGCGGCGAGCATCCGATCCACGTTGACGCGCATGGTGGAAAGCATCCCGTCGACGACGGTGAGGCAGTCCAGCGTCGTGTCGATCGCGTCGAACGCGCCTTCCTTGTCCTCCTGCATGTCTTTGTTGTACGTGAGCGGCAGGCCCTTCAGGACGACGAGCAATCCGACGAGGTCGCCGATCACCCGCCCTGTCTTGCCGCGCGTGAGTTCGGCGAAATCCGGGTTCTTCTTCTGGGGCATGATGCTCGAGCCGGTCGCGTACGCATCGTCTAAGGTGATGAAGCCGAACTCCTCGGAAGACCACAGGATGAGCTCCTCGCATAGTCGCGAGAGGTGGATCATGGTGACCGTGCAGGCGTATGTCAGGTCGAGCAGGAAGTCGCGGTCGCTCACGGCGTCCATCGAATTCGGGCTCACGTCGAAAAAACCGAGCCGGTCGGCCACGAACCGCCGGTCGATCGGAAACGTCGTGCCCGCGAGCGCCGCGCTGCCCAGCGGCAGGACGTCGGCCGCCTCGTAGGCGTGGCGCAGACGCGTCGCATCACGCGACAGCATCCAGAAGTACGCGAGCATGTGATGGCTGAAGAGGACCGGCTGCGCCCTCTGCAGGTGCGTGTAGCCCGGCATCACGACATCATCGTGGTTTATCGCCAGATCTGCGAGCGTCTCGCGCAACGCCGCGTTGGCGGAGAGTAGCGCGACAGCGCGACCCTTCGCGTAGAGCCGCATATCGGTCGCGATCTGGTCGTTTCGGCTGCGGGCGGTGTGCAGCCGGCCGCCTGCCGGGCCGATACGCTCGGTGAGCGCCCGTTCGATGGCCATGTGGATGTCCTCGTCAGCCACATCGAAGGTGAACCGACCATCGCGGATCTCCCGGTAGATCTCCGAAAGCCCCGTCTCGATCGCGTCGGCATCAGCGATCGTGATCACACCACGCTCCGCGAGCATGCGCGCATGCGCGATCGAACCCTTGATGTCCTCGGCCCACATGCACCGGTCGACATCGAGCGAAGCACCGAACTGATCGAGGAACCTGCTCGGGGAACGCTCGAAGCGGCCGCCCCACGGCTTCTTGGCGTCAGTCACGTGACCCACCCTCCGTCTTCGACGCGCGCGCGCGTCTGATGGAAGCCGCAGCGAGTCGCGCTGCTGGAAACGCGATGATCGCACCGGCGCCGATCGCCGCAAGGTTGAAGGCCCACTGTGCGCGGTCGGTCTGCCCGGGCAGATACATCGGCATCGCCGAGGCGATCAGGATCGCCCCGACGGTGAACGTGTTCTGCGCGCGCGACCCGCGCGGCTCGGTGGATCCGAACGCACCGACGACAGCACCGATGAACAGGCCCATGCGCCACGCGAAGACCACGCCGTCGGACTCGACCGCGCTCGCATCTCCCAAACGCGTGACCACCCACCCGATGACGAACCAGAGTGAAGCCCAGGCTGCCACGGCCGCCAGGGCCCGTATGTCGTTTCTGCTCAGCACGTGGGCCTAGACCTCGCCTTCCTTGCCGACTTTGCGGCGCTGGCGCGCCCAAATCTTCACGGGCAGCCCGTGCAGGTCGTTGAAGCCCTTTGCAGCCGTGTGGTCGAAGGTGTCGGCCTCATCATAGGTCGCTAGGTTGTAGTCGTAGAGCGAATAGGGGCTGCGACGACCCACCGTGACGCAGCTGCCTTTGAAGAACCGCAGACGCACGTCGCCGGTCACGAGCTGCTGGGTGGTCTCGATGAAGCCGTCGAGGGCCTCCTTGAGCGGCGAAAACCACATTCCGTTGTAGACGAGCTCTGCCCACTTCTGCTCGACGCCGAGCTTGTAGTGCAGTACCTCGCGCTCCAGGCACAGGTCCTCGAGTGCTTTGTGCGCCGTGATGAGCGTGAGCGCGCCGGGCACCTCGTAGATCTCGCGCGACTTCACGCCGATAAGCCGGTTCTCGATCATGTCGATACGCCCGAACCCATGTCTGCCTGCTAGCTCGTTCATCCGGTTGATAATCTCGTGGAAGCTCATCACCTGGCCATCGAGCGCGATCGGCAACCCCTGCTCGAAACTGATCTCGGCGTATTCGGGGTCGTCGCAGATATCACCACGAGAATCCGCAGTCAGCGTGTAGATGTCCGCTGGCGGCTCGACCCACGGATCCTCGAGCACACCGCACTCGATGGCCCGGCCCCACAGGTTGTCATCGATCGAATAGGGGTTGTCCTTGGTCGTCGGCAC
>CAMTXY010000291.1:0-2257 GCA_947085795.1 uncultured Actinomycetes bacterium
GGAACCGGTCCCGCAACACCATGAGACGACCGTTGAGGCGTATCGCAGGAGGGCTTCCGGCCTTGAGGTGCAGGTCCGAGGAGCCCTGCTCCGTCATGAACTTGAGGAGTCCGTCGATCTCGGCCATTTCGAACCACCCGGTATCGTCGTGAATCGCCGCGTCAAGCATACCGCAGGATGCGGCCGGGACGCACGCTCCCGGGCCGATGCGGCCACGCGGTCCTCCGGGTGATGCCCTCAGGGGCGCGTCGCCCCCGCGTAGTCACGCCGGGACATCGACGAGACCTTCACGACATCACCCGTCCTGGGAGCGTGGATGTAGCTCCCGCCGCCCACGTAGATCCCGACGTGGTGGATCGGCGAGCCGAAGAACACGAGATCGCCCGGCTGGAGGTCACCTCGGGACACCCGCTGACCCACACCGATCTGGGCGCGCGAGGAGTGTGGAAGCGAGACGCCGACCTGCCGGTACACGAACGACGTGAAGCCGCTGCAGTCGAAGGCGTTCGGCCCCGAGGCGGCCCAGCGATACGGGGCACCGAGATACCGGCGGGCGATGTTGACGACCTCGCTGCGAGCCGCGCGTGCCGGCGGCGGGAAGTTGCGCTCGACGGTCTCGGCGCGCGAAACAGTGGCCCGCGCAGTCGCGGCGGCCCGCGCGGCCTCGGCCCGTTCGATGGCCGCGATCTCGCTCTCGAGCCCGGTCAGCATGCGTTTGCGGTTCGCGAGCTTGGTCTCGATCGCCTTCTTGCGGGCGGCCATCGTGCCGAGCACGGCCTTGGCCTCGGCCTCCTTGACCGCGAGATCGGCCTGGTAGCGCTCCGCCTTGGCCCGTTCCTCCTTGAGGGAGGCGACGTCCTCGGCTTCCTTGCGGTTAATCTCCTTGAGCAGTTCCAAGGTCGTCGCGAACTCCTCGAAATCGCTCGTGCCGAGGAGCACCTCGACGAAGGTGAGCGGTCCGGCACGGTACATCGAGTTCGCACGCACCGACAGGTAGCCCTGGAGCGTTTCGATCCGGGATACGGTCGCGGCGAGCCGCTTGCGCGTCGTGGTCATCTCGGCGGCGAGGGCGCCGTGCCTCATACGGGCTTCGTTGTAATCCTCGGCGGCGATCTCGACCTGTTTGTCGAGCTCGTCGAGGTGCGCCTTGACGCGCCGGGCCTCGACGCGTTTCTCAGACAGCGAGGGGTTGGCGAAAGCAGGCAGCGCACCTGCGAAGACGATGAGTGCGCCGGCGATCGCGATGGATGTCCTGATTCGGGCTGTCAGAGCGATTCCTCCCTGGCAGTCGCATACGGACCAACCTCCCTATCCTACCATGGGAGGCGGTGCCCCATCAGACGACAGCAGGTTTCAGGCCAACGCGGCGCACAAGCCGTCGAGCAGTCGGACCGCCGCCCTCTGACGTCCGGTCTCGTCATCGCCCACGCCCTCGAGGTCCACGATCACCGTGCGGCGGGCACCCTCGGCCAGGACCAAGGCGGTGAGCAGCCGGCTTGAGAACGCCGCCGAATCATCATCGCCCAGCGCCGTGACCGCCACGCCCAGGGGCTGGACCGGCACCGAGTCCGTCAGCGAGACGATCACGTCCGCCCCGACGTCCCCGGACACATCGAGGCGCTTCACCCGCACGCGGGGATCCGATGCCTGCGCCAGGTTCACGAGGCGGTCGGCCACGTCTGCTGCCAGCGCTCCGTGCGGATCGATCCGGACCGTATGGCGAACGAGCGGCTCGGTGGAGCGTGCGGGCAGCAGCTGGACGTATGGGATACTTGAATCCTTGCCCTCCCACATGTGTTTGAGCCCGACAAGCGCCCGCACGGTCTCGGGACCCACGATACCGTCGGCGGGATGACCGCAGCTGCGTTGGAACTCCCGGACCGCCCGCTCGCTGAACGCGCCGAAGATGCCGTCAGTATCACCGGTGGCGAAGCCGAGCACGTTCAGGGCACCCTGCAGCACGCGCACGTCGCATCCGTGGAAGTACGGCAGCCGCAGGTAGAGCATGCGGTCGCCGAGCGTGAAGGTGGCGTCGACGAGCGCCGCCCACGTCTCCGGACCCACCACGCCGTCATCGCTCAGGTCGAGCTCATGCTGGAACGCGCGCACCGCTTCGTACGTCTTACCGAGGAACACGCCGTCGACGCCCGTCGGGCCGAGCTCGTAGCCCAGCACGAGCAGACGTCGCTGGATGTCCTCTACTGCGGGACCTCGTGCCCCGGGAACGACCGGCTTCACTGCTGCCCCGCCACCCGCA
>CAMTXY010000292.1:0-7008 GCA_947085795.1 uncultured Actinomycetes bacterium
CGACGGCGTCCGGTTCGCCCTGCACGACGCAGAAGACCCCGTCGCTGGAGTTGAGCACCCAGCCGTCCAAACCGAGCCGGGCCGCGAGGTTGTAGACGTGCGGTCGGAAACCGACGCCTTGCACGACGCCGGTGATGTGGACGGAAAGGGCCTTAGGGTTCACGGGAGTCGCCGTCCGTCACGCGCGGTCGGAGAACGGAACCGCAGGCTTCGCTTCTGCCACGAACCGGTTGTTGAGGAGCACGAACAGTGCGTAGGCCTGGTCGAGCAGATCCATTGCGGTCGCGGCGTCATGTTCGGTGAGGCTCTCCTGAGCGCCGCGGAACGGCGAATCGTGGATGAAGGCGTTGCGCGCCGCACGCAGCTCGCGCCAGCGGCGCGGGAAGTCCCGGTAGCCGAGCTCCGCAGCGGCGTCCTCGAAGACCTCTCCGGTCAGGTGCGGGAACAACCGGCCTATGCGGGCGCCTATCGCGCGCTGGCCGTCGAGCACGACCTCGCGCACGGTCACGTCGGCGCCCCGCGCGGTGAGGATCCGGTCGATGATGTCCTCGAGGATCGACTCGAGGAACGTCTCGACGAGGATTACGACGATCTCGTACTCGCCGTCGTCGCGGTAACGCCGGATCCGGTCGTCGAGACGGCGGAGGCGTTCCGGCGGGAACGTGCGGCGACCGTCGCCGTGCGCCGCACAGACCGGGCACACGATCCCATCGGCACCGAAACGGGGGTCTGCGGTGAGGTACCCGCAGTGCGGGCACTCGAAGTACGCGGGCGCGGACTCGGCCCCACGCTTGTGTGCGGTGCCCTTGATGGCGCGCGATTTCTTCACGTGTCGGAGTGTAACAGCTGCGATTGGACCGCAGGTGTCAGACGCGCTCGACGGTCACTCCGCCGCCGGACGTCGAAGCCATCGCATCGGTCGCCGCCTCGAGCTTGGCGCGCGCCTCGCCGAGAAGCACGGTCGCTTGGGCCACCGAGACGCTGGCATCGTGCAGACCGGCGTGATCGGCGAGGTGGTGGAACTGCTCGAGCCACTGCTGTGACATCGCCAGGGAATCGTCGACCTGGGCGATCATCAGGCGCATCTGGTCGGTATTGACGCCTTTCTCGCACATGGCATACCTCCGCAAGGTCAGCGACCGGCTGGTACGCCGGTCGCGGGACGATCGTGCCGAAACGGAATCGATTCTCAGCCGATCCAAGGGGCGAGTTCTTCGAGCAGGCGCTTCTTGGGCATTGCTCCGACGAGTTTCTTGGCGACCTCGCCGTCGGCGAACACGAGAAGCGTCGGAATCGACAGGATGTCGTACTTGGCTGCGGTTCCCGGATTCTCATCGACGTTGAGCTTGGCGACCGTAAGCTTGTGGCCGTACTCATCGGCGATCTCCTTGAGGACGGGTTCCATCATGCGACACGGGCCGCACCACGGTGCCCAGAAATCGAGCACGACCGGCTTGTCGCTTCCGGCGACGTCGGTATCGAAGCCCGCGTCCGTGACCTGAAGCATATCTCCCATGACCCCTGTCTCCCTTCGCCCGTACGGCGCACTAGTCAGATAGTACACACCTTCTCGTCAATGTACCGCAATGCCTCGAACGCCGCCGAAGCGCCCTTGGCCGCTGCGGTGACGACCTGCTTGAGCTCGGAATCGGTCACGTCACCCGCCGCGTAGATTCCGGGCCACGACGTGCGACCGTCGTGATCTATCTTGATGTACCCGTTATCGTCGAGGTCCACCAACCCGGTCGCGATGTCGTTGACCGGGTTGACGCCCACGAAGATGAACACACCGTCTAACGGGAGGAACGAGTCGGGTTCACCTTTCGTCGAAGCGAGTTCGACGCCGGTCACTTTCCCGTTCTCGCCCTTGATCTCGCGGAGGGTGCTGCTCCACTGCACCTCGATCTTGTCGTTAGCGAAGCACCTCTCCTGAATGCACTTGGTGGCCCGGAGCTCATCGCGGCGGTGGATGACGTGCACACGGGAGGCGAACTTCGTCAGGAACAGGGCCTCCTCGATCGCGGCGTCACCGCCTCCGGCCACCGCGACGACCTTATCCTTGAAAAGCGCGCCGTCACATGTGGCGCACCACGACACGCCGCGGCCGGTGAACTCGGCCTCGCCAGGCACGTGAAGTTTGCGCGGCACCGCGCCGGTCGCAAGGATCACGGCCCTCGCGAGGTACCGCTCGTCTTCGGATGTTGTGACGATGAAGTCGAGATCTGCGGGTTCCACCTTCGTGATCGAGCTGAACGGCTTGACCTCGGCGCCGAACTCCTCGGCCTGTGCGAGTATGAGGTCGCCGAGGTCCTGGCCCGAGATACCCTTCGGAAACCCGGGGTAGTTCTCGACCCAGTCGGTGGTGATGATCTGACCGCCGGGGATGCCCCGTTCGAACACGACGGTCCGGGCGCGAGCCCGGCCGGCGTACAGCGCGGCGGTCAATCCGGCGGGGCCTCCGCCGACGATTGCGATGTCGATGGTCTCCATCTCGGTCAGAACGTCCCCCCCTGAGTCGATTCGTCCGACAGCGGGACGCCGGCCGCCTCGGCTTCCTTGCGGAGCTGCTCCAGGGCGCCGACGGTCTGCTGCCGTACCGCGTGATCCGGTGAATCGATCGAAGCGGTCGTCAGGTCGATCACTTTGAGGAATTGCGCTTCGGCGCCCGGATAGTCCTTGCGTCCTTTCCAGTAGAAGATACCTAGATTGAAGTTCCCGTTCACGTGCAAAGGTTCGATCTCCAGACCTCGGGAGACCTCCTGGATCGCGCGGTCCGTCTGGCCGAGGAGGTAGAACTGGACGGCCATGTCGGTGCGAGCGTTGACGTCATCGGACGTGACCGCGAGATAGCTCTCGTAGTACTTGATCGCCTGGCGGCCCCACCGGGGATCGCCGGTCCGTTCTCGCAGGCCGTAGTAGTAGTTCGCCATGTCGATGAGAGACTGCGTGTTCCTCGGATTACCCGTGAGTGTCCGAAGGTCCTCGAGCACGTCGCGCTGTTCCGTGGTCAGCAGCTGGAGGAACTCCTCGGGCACGCCCGAGGAGGGAGAGGGGCTGGCCAGACGCGACCCGTACACCGCCAGAAGCAGCACGGCGACGAACACGGAGATCGAGATTGCGAGGATGCTGATCGGCACCCGGTAACGCTGGAGCGGTCGGAGGATGTAACGCTTGATCACGCCACCCTCGACGCCATCGCCGTGCCGCTCCACCTCGACGCCGAGCGCCTGCGCTTTGAGCAGCATGTTCAGGTCGTTCGTGAGGAGGGTGAGGCCATCGCAACCCTGTTGGCACGCGGTGAACGCCACGGCGAGGATCCGGTCGTCGGCGTTGCGGGTCGACAGCCCTTCAGGGATCGCGGCGTCAGGGTCGAGCGGCATGACCCGCAGGGTGCCTCCGTCCGGCAGAGGGACCCCCTCTATGAGAGTGCCCTGCTCGGACAGCTCGAACAGCAGGCGACTGACCTCGCGCCCGCGGAACCGAAGGTCGGGATCGACTCGGGAGGTCTTGAGCTTGTCGAGCTCTCCGAGGACCGTCTCGGGAATCACGATTTCGGCGTCGGAAAACGCGAACAGCACGCCGGGGTCGGCGAGCAGTACATTGGTGTCGAGCACTATCGTGCGCATGGGGTCATCTCCGGTCGCGCCTGTCATTCTGTCCGGTAATGGTACCAGCCCGCCCGCCCGCGCGTACTCGCCGGTGGATGAAGAGCAGCATCGCCATCAACACGAGGGCGACGCCCCCCACGATCGCCAAGCGGTCGAGATAGGAGGCCCGCACCGCCGTCACGCTCTCGGCCAGCATGATGTCGTCCGCCCAGACCTCCACGTACAGTCGCCCGGATAGCGAGGACTGGAGATTGACAGGCACGGTGACGAAATTCTCCTGGGGCCGGAATCGCAGGACCTGTTCCGGGCGTGTCACCCGTATCCCCTCGGCCCGCGTGCGTATCGTCAGGTCGAGTTCCTTTCCGGAGGCGTTGGTCACCGAGACCGGCACGTCACCTGTGGCCGACGAGAGCGTCAGGTCCGGCGGGGCGCTGATGCTGACGGCGTCCAGCACCGCCGAAGCCGCCAGCATGGCCGCTTCGGCGAACGCGCGGCCCCGATCCGCCGCGGCCCACCGGTCGTCCGACCCGGCCCACAGCCGGCTCTGTGCGATCATCGAGGCGTCGTTGACGAGATGAGCCTGCGGATCGTTCAAACCCGCGGCCGTCAGGAGTGCCGAGGAGTACCTACGTGTCTCGCTCACCGCCTTCCAGTAGCCAGGGCGCGCTCCCGGTGCAGGCGCCACGCCTGTGATGAGCGTGATGCTGGGCGCTGGCGCATGAGCGGCCGCCCGGGCCGCGGTGGTGAAGGCGACCCATGGGACTCCGCGTAATCCGGCGACCACCTCGCGGATCGCTTCCGTATGAGCCGCGCGTCCTGGTCCGAGGTCGACCGAAAGCGTGTACGGTACCGTCGTCTCCGCGGAGACGACCCGCGCGAACACCGCATCGAGTACCGCGTCCACGTCGCCAGCGGCCAACGCCTCGGAGGCGTTGGGATCCGTCATCAGGATCGCAAGGTGGCCTGAGCGGTACACGCCCGCAGCCAAAGTCGCCTCATGGGATGCGGCACTGGCCGGACCGAGCACCGCGAACTCGAGACCGCGCGCGTCAAGGAGGTCGAGGGCCGCAACCGGAAGCGCATCTCCCGGCACAGCCGTGCCGGGCACAGGCGTTGTCTCGAGCGCGGCCAGGTATCCCGAGACTGACCTGCGGTAGTGGTCGGAGAGATCGTGGAGGCGACCCGTGGCCTGCAGCGCGCCTATGTCCGGAGCCGCGTAGGGAACGTCGAGGAACTCCAGCCGTCCCGTCCGCTCGGCACGCTTCAGCAGATCGAGCGTCCCGGCGCACGAGCGTGCCGCCGGATCGTCGGCGGCAACCTGCGCCACGCTGTCGTCGCGCAGCACCTCGTAGCCCCGGCTGGCCCTCAGCCAATCCTCGAGCAGAACCGGGGGGATCGCCAGTGAGATGCGGACGCCGGGGTCGGCGAGAACGAGCCGGGCCAGATGTTCGGCGTCTCTGCGGGCGCGGGACACGGAGGCGGGGTCTATCACGAACCGCCCTGCGGCGTCGAAGGTCGGCGCGCCGTTGATCCGTGACATGAGCACGACCGGGACCCGCGGTGCGTTGGGGTCGTACACGAGCAGGCGATTCTCGATCACCCATTCGCGCACCGTCTCCGAGTCCGAGCGGACGCGCAACTCGATGGGATAGGAGCCGGGTTCGAGGTTGAGATCAGCGAGGCCACGCATGTAAGCGATGTCGACGGTGCCCGTCTCGATGTCGCTGCGCACTTCGGTCTTCTGGTAGATGAGGCGGCCTCCCGGATGCCTGATCTGCAATCTCGACTCGAGGTAGCTCGTCGGAAGGTCGATCGTGACGGTGACGGTCGCGGCGAGCGAGCCGTCGACGGGCGTCGAAACCGAGCCCATGTCGAGACGTACGAGGTCGTCGCGGGTCGTAGATAGCCGGGCGTCGGCCGGTGCGGCGAACACGCCCGCCGCCGCGAGCGCCAAGAACGTCAAGAGCGCCAAGTGCGCCAAAGGCGCGCACAGCGACACCGTCCGTGCGGTGAGTGCGTGGCGGGTCACAGGGGATTCGGTCATTCGTTGGCGCTCCTGGTGGTTCGGATCATGCCGCGCATCGCAGGAGGACGTGCGCGTATACCGTACTATGCTATGGAATCAGGCAGAATGATTATCGCACGATGCCGAGGAAAGGAGCCGCCCCCGGTATGTCGGAGCGAAGCAGAGTCCAACAGATACCCGATGTCCTGCCGCTCATCCCGTTGCGGGACCTCATACTCTTCCCCAACCTCGTGGTGCCGCTGTTCGTGGGCAGGGAACGGTCGGTCAACGCCCTCGAGGAGTCGATGCGGCAAGACCACCTCGTCGCGCTCGTCACTCAGAAACATGCCGAGGTAATCGACCCCGATCCCGACGAGGTGTACGAGATCGGATGTGTCGCCACCATCATGCAGGAGCTCAAGCTCCCCGACGGCACGGCGAAGGCCCTCGTCGAAGGTCGGCAGCGTATGCGGGTCGTCGAGTGGATCAAGTCCGAACCGTACCTGCAGGTGCGTATCGAGCTCATCGAGGAGTCGGTGGAGGTCGACGTCGAGATCGAGGCGCTCATGCGGGCGCTCATCTCCGACTTCGAGAAGGCCGGCGATCTCGGCAAGCCCGTTCCGCAAGAGGTGCTCATGGCGGCCTCGACCATCGAGGAACCCGGTCGACTCGCGGACTTCGTCGCGTTCCACCTCAACCTCAAAGTCGACGAGAAGCAGCGTATCCTCGAGGCGCTCGACCCGACCGACCGCCTTGAGCTTGCGGCCCGTTTCCTGCGCAAGGAGCTCGAGATCCTCGAGTTGGGCAGCAGGATTCAGAACCGCGTCAAGGAGCAGATGACCAAGACGCAGCGCGAGTATTTCCTACGCGAGCAGCTCAAGGCGATCCAGCAGGAACTCGGCCAGTACGACGAGATACAGGCCGAGATGGACGAGTATCGTGAGCGGATCGCCGCGTCGAACATGTCAGAACGAGTGGAGGAGAAGGCGCTCAAGGAACTCGGCCGGCTCGAGAAGATGCCGTCGGCAAGCGCCGAGACGAGCGTCATCCGGACGTACCTCGACTGGCTCATCGGGCTACCTTGGGCGACCGAGTCCGAGGAGAAACTCGACCTCGTGGCAGCTGAGCAGATCCTCGACGAGGACCATTACGGCCTTGAGAAGGTCAAGGAGCGCGTGCTCGAGTACCTCGCGGTCCACAAGCTCACCGACAAGATGCGTGGCCCGATCCTGTGCTTCGTCGGGCCTCCTGGTGTGGGTAAGACCTCGATCGGCAAGTCGATCGCCCGCTCGCTCGGGCGAGAGTTCATCCGGATGTCGCTCGGTGGCGTGCGCGACGAAGCGGAGATTCGCGGTCACCGGCGCACGTACGTCGGCGCGCTGCCGGGCCGTATCA
>CAMTXY010000293.1:0-1788 GCA_947085795.1 uncultured Actinomycetes bacterium
CCGGTAGAAGGTCAGTGAGCGATCGGTGACTTTAGCCGGATCCGTCCCGAAGTACGGGTCGGGCTTCACCTTGATCCGCACCAGCTGTCCGCCAGCGCTGTAGACCAGGTCGACCCCGGTGCCCGCGCCGCCTCCATTCCTCGACATGACCTGTCGCGCATCATCGTGACCGGCTCTTCGCAGAAACCTGATGATGATGCGCTCCGATACCGCCTGGAGCAAAGGCACCCCCTCGATCATCGCCATGCTGGCTCCCCGTCCCATCGTGCGTCGTCAACGGTCATGACTCATCCGCCGATTCGCTCGTCGGCGACCCGAAGCCTTCTGCTGAGGATCTCGAGTAGCTTGATCGCGATCGACGGATGCTTCTCGAGCAATCCCTTGAAATCCCAACTCGACAACATCAGACAAGTGGTCGGCTCGAGCGCACGGATCGTCGCCGACCGAGGCGCCTGATCGAGCAGGGACATCTCCCCGAAGAAGTCACCCGGCCCGAACGCCCCGAGTGACCGGTTGTCCCGCACGATCTCGACACGACCCTGCAGAATCAGGTAGAACGCCTGACCAGGCGTCCCCTGTGTGACGATGATCTGACCTGCCTGGAACCCGCTCTCCTGGGCGACCGATACAACGGCGGCGATCTCTTCGGCCGTGCACTTCGCGAAGATGGGGACTCTGGCGAGGAACTCCTCGTGGGCCATATCCGACGACCTTCCTTCCCGACCCGGACCGCCGCCGGCCGACGACGAGTGATTCTGCAACCCGAGTGCGCCTACAACTATATAGCAGTGTCATCCTCATGCGGCAGACGAACCCCGTGCATTCATGCACAATGGGCATGTCCGACTTCGGGAATGATGGAGGCACGATGAAATCGGGCGTGAAGCGACGGAACGAGCAGGTTCTCGTGTGGGTGCGCTCTGCCGCATTCGGGTCGTTCGTCCTGTGGGGGCTTCTCTCCCTGGGTCTCACGCCTCCGATCGGGGCCATCGGCCTGGCGCTGACGACCGCTGTCGTGGCGCTGTTCGCTCCGGGTGTTGCGGTCCTTGTCGCCATCGTGACGCTGTCGCTTCCGATTCTCGCCTCAAACCTGCTCGTAGGTGCGATCTTCCTGATCATCGGCTTCGCCTCGATGCAGTATCTGGCCCAGGACGGCGGGCGCGCCTTCCTCCTCATCTTGGCGAGCTTCATCGGGGCCGCATATGGACCCCTGTGGGCCATTCCGGTGCTCGCGGGCTACCTGCTCGGCGCCTCCGAAGGTGCGGTCGTGGCCGTCCTCGCCTGCGTGTTCTTGGAGGCTGTCGGCCTAAGCGCAGGTGCCGAGAGGATCGGACTCGTCGTCACCGGGGGTTCCGAGGCCCTCGTGTCGCTCGATGAGCTACCCGCCGACCTGTTCGGACCCGGATGGCTGTCGACTGCAACCGGGACGCTCGATCCTTCGAGCCTGCTGCGCGTGATTGCCGACGCGCAGCCGAAGATCGCCTTGCTCGTCCAGCCACTGCTATGGGGTGCGGGGGCGGCCCTGAGCGGGCTTGTCGCCGGTCCGGTCCCCCGCAGGCGGCCGGTGTACTCGGCGACGGCCAGCGCGGTCGCGGGCGTCGCGGCGCTTGCGATCGGCACCGCAGTCCTGCTGACGTTCACGGCGGACGGAGCGCCGGACTACCCCGCGCTCGTCGTCGCCGGGCTCACCTCACTCGGTGCGGCGATCGCAGTGATCGCGGTTCTCGAATACGTCTTCCCGCCCCCGCCTGCGACCGCGACTCCCGCTGCGCGTCACGGAAACATGCA
>CAMTXY010000294.1:0-4214 GCA_947085795.1 uncultured Actinomycetes bacterium
CCCATGAGGCCTTCTTCGCCCACACGGACCAGATCGTACATCTTGGCCTCGTCGAGCCCCTCGGCCACGACAAGCGGGCCGGCGACCTTCACGATTCTTCCTCGCTCCATCTAGCCGTCCTCTTCCTGGATCGGGATCGTCGTGCCGAGCGCCCGTTCGATCGCCCGGTCGATCTTGCGTTGTCCCACGCCACCCTGGCTACCCGCGCCCGGGATGACGGTCACTGCGGGAACCGCGTTGTCGACGGTGGCGGCTGCAAGGTCGGCCACCGCCTCATACACAGGTTCGGTCACGAGCACGATCGCGTACTCCCCCCCGGCGAGTCGCTTCCAGACGTCACGCGCCTCAAGCGGGTCACGCACGACGACGACCTCGAAGCCAAGGGTCCGAAACCCCGCCACACTCGCTGCATCTCCGACGACCGCGACCTTGAGCGGCCCCATCACGCCACATCCCTGAGCCTCGAGCGCAGCACGTCACGCGACACGCCGGCGAACCTGCCGATGAGCAGCGTGCGCACCGTGGCGATCTCGGCGCGCCGCATCAGTATGTAGGCGACGACCGGCTCGGGCCCGACCGCGACCATGCGCGCGCGCCGCAACTCTCGCACGACCACTCTGTCGGCCACGACATCGAAGCGCGCCGGATCGAACAGCGCTTCGGGGTCGACGCCCCGAAGCACGCCGGTAGCGGTGAGCCTCTGCGCGGCCTCCTCGGCAGAGAGACGGTAAAGGGCGACGAAGCGCTCGTGCGGGATCGAGCCGCCTTCCACAAGAAAGCGCGTGGCATAGGCGACCGCGAGTTCCTTGACTCGCATGCGCACGAACACCTTGACGTTCGCGAGGTCGGCGGACACGCGCGCGATCTCGCGCAGGTAGTCGTTGCCGGACGCGTCGGCGAGTTCGGCGATCGCGCGGTACAGCTCGGTGTCGACGGCCGGGTCGATGAGCTCGATGCGCAGCTCGTCCTCGTCGGTCGTGGCCTGAGCACGGATGACGCGCAGGGCCCCAGCGAGCGATGCGGGCAGGCGGCCGGCCACGAGGTCGTCGATCCCGACGCTCCCCGACCCGCCGAGCAGGTCAGCGGGGGGTAGACCGAGCGCCTCGGCCTTGAGCAGGCCGCGCAGGTCGTCGTAGTCCTCGCCCACGCGGAAGAACGCCACGACCACCTCGGGCAGGTTCGCGCTGCGAAGGAAGTCACGCAGCAGGTCAGCGAGCGCCCGATCGAGCACGCGCTCGACGTCGTCGGCGGTCGACACGCCCTCGAGATAAGCGCCGTACGGGGTCTCCGACAGGACTCGGCGCTGCTCCTCGAAGTCGGCCGCGTCGAGCAGCCGCTCGTAGTGCGAGCGCTTGAGCAGCCTCGTCTCGAGCACGCGCACACGGCCTACGGCGAAGCCGTAGCGCAGCGGGTCCCTTATCGTGGTGACGTGCGTCACGGCAGGCTACTCCCCATCCCCGAACAGGCTGTCCGTAGCGACGGACTCGAGCGCGTCCCGGCGCGCGTGCGCCACGAACGCCACCGAAACCTCCACGATCATACGGTCACCGCGGATGATCGCGCCCCGCTCCGTCGCGTCGGTCGCGCCCGCCACGGTCACATCGACGCCGGCCTGCACGAGCGCCGCGGGAAGCGCCGTAGCGAGCCGGTCGGCGTCGGCCCGGCCGATCTCGAGCCGCTCACCGCCGCGCGCCATCACCGCCACCTCGCGCGCGATGAACGCGGCGTACGCATCGTCGGGCAACGCCTCGACGCGCGTGATCGCCTCGCGCACCACCCGGTCGAGGAAGGCGCGCTTCTCGGCGATGATGCGGTCGCGACCGCGAAGACGAGCTGCGGCGATCCGCGTGCGGACCTCCTCGCCGACCTCGTGCTCGACGCGCTCGATCTCCATATGCCGCCGCTCGGCGGCGCTGCGCTTCGCGGCGGAACGCAGCCGGTCGGCCTCGGTCTGCGCGGCGACGATGATCGCATCGGCCTCGGACTCGGTGTCGCGGTCGATGCGCTTGATGATGTCGGCGAGCGCCATCTTCTACCCCGCAAGCGTGATGAGCATGAGCACCGTCAGAATGAGCGAGAAGACAGCGTAGGTCTCCACGAGCGCCGGGAATATCAGCGCCTTGCCCGCGTCCTCGTCGCGCCTGGCGACCATGCCGACGGCCCCGACGGCCGCCACTCCCTGGTAGATGCCGGAGAACATGCACACGAACGCGACCGGCAGACACGAGAAGAACACCCGCATCCCTTCTGTCGCGGTCAGCTTCATCTCCCCGCCGAAGAACCCGAAGAAGATGAACACCAGCAACGCGGTGATGAAGCCGTAGATGCCCTGCGTACCAGGCATGGCCGACAGCGGAAGCAGCTTTCCGAACTTGGCGGGCTCCTCCGACACGACACCCGTCACCGCGCCGCTCACGATCGTGATGCCGATCGACGAGCCGATGCCGCCTCCGATGGCGGCGAGCGCGGCGCCGAACAGCGCCCACTCGACCCCGGACATTCCTAACACGAACTCTTTCACGAGTGCGATCCTCCTTCCTGCTCACCCGCAACCGGGTGGAGCACGAGCGATGCCGTCCGCCGTGCGAACGGCGCGTACGCCCGCCCGCCGGCCTCGTAGAACTTGCCGAAGAACTCCACGAACTGCAGACGCGCGGAGTGCACGAACGCGCCGAGAAGGTTGATCACGAGGTTGAACGCGTGCCCGACGACCAGGATGAGTGCGCCGGCCACCAGACCGATTCCCCACGGAGCTCCCGAGACCATGCCCGCGAGGATGTTCATGACCTGCCCCACGAGCAGACTCGCCAGCCCGAGCGCAGCAAGCCGCGTGTACGACAGGAAGTCCGACACGTACCCGGACAGCCCATACAGTCCGAGCAGCCCTTTCGGTATGCCGATGAGCGCGCGCAGCGGCTTGCGCTCCAGGAGCGCCTCGATGATACGACCTTTGAGCACCGTCGAGACCGCCACCGACCAGCCGAACCACGCGAACTCACCGGTGAGAGCCGTGACACCGAGCGCCACCAGCAGTAACACACTTGAGAGATCCTCCTGCACCGCGGTCGGCCAATCGCCCGCCTTCACGAGACGGTACACGTTCACGAACACCCCGAACAGCACGTGGACCACACCGATGACGACCGAGGCGATCAGCAGCGTGATGATGTCTTCGAGCGGGTCGAGCAGCGGCTCGTAGCGCAGAAAGCCCGGAAGCTGCTCCGTAGAGAGCGCGAAGTAGCTGCGCATGGCGATGCCGACGAACACCGAGGACAGACCACCGGCGATTAGCAGGTCCATGAAGCGCTGCACTCCCGGCGCGATATCCAGGCGCGTCTTGATGAGGTAGGCCGCGACCATGAGCACGACCCCGTAGCCGACATCGCCGATACACATCCCGAAGAACAGGAAGAAGAACCCGGCGAGCAGCGGTGTGGGGTCGATGCCTCCGTAGGTGGGGCGACCGTACAAGTCGGTGAGCACCTCGAAGGGGCGCAGGAACCACGGGTTCTCGAGCGCGACCGGCACCAGCTGCCCAGGCTTAGGGGCGGCGAAACTCACATCGACCTCGTCGCCGACCGGCGACAACGAGCGCTCAAGCGCATCGTGCGAGCGCTCCGGCACCCAGCCGTGCGCCATGAACGTACGTTCGGTCGCAGCGAAGTTGTCGCGGACCTCAAGCGCGTCGCGACGGGTGAGAAGCGCCTGCACGAGCGCGAACGTGTGTGCGTAGTGCGGCTCCAGTTCGCTGGCGCGCCGCTTGAGGGCGGCCTCCTCGGGGTCGAGGTCGGCTAAACGATTAAGTGTACGCGATATCTCCTCGGCGGGATAGTCCGCTAGTCCCGGGAACGAGGCCTCCGAGAACTCGGTGAACGCGAGCGTGGAACGGACGGCGGTAAGCACGCTGCAGTGGGCCATGACGACCCATGCCTGGCGTTCACTGTCGCTGCCCACCTCGGCGACCGAGACTTCGGTGACCGAATCGCGCAGCGACTGGCCGTGCCGGATATCAAGGGGGAATGCCATAGGCGCCCGATTATACCGGCGGGCATTCCGGCGGCGGTGCTGTGTCCACTATAATGCGCGGCATTGTTTAATCATCAGGAGGATCCCTATGCCATCATTTGACGTCGTGTCCGAAGCCAACCAGGTCGAGGTGAAGAACGCGGTCGATCAGGCGAACAAGGAGATCACGACTCGCTTCGACTTCAAGG
>CAMTXY010000295.1:0-2469 GCA_947085795.1 uncultured Actinomycetes bacterium
CGACGCTCTTCCGATCTCCAGAGCATCCCGGCAACAGCGAGCCACAGGCCAGCATAGACGATGCCGCGCCCGCTATCACCCCGCACACGCATTTCCGTCCAGATCTTGACATCGGTAAGTGTGAGTTCGTAGCCCTCCGGCGTGACGGTCTGGCCCGGCGCGAGTACGCCCTCCCACAAGACCCGACCGGTAGTCATGAGCCGCACGTGCGCGACGGGGTCGGTGAGGTCGAACCGGCGCACAAGCTCCTGGTCGAGTCCGACATCGGCCGAAGGAACCACCTGGAACGTCCCGATCACACCACCGGGTAGACGCAACTCATCACTGTATCCGCTGGGTTCGCGCTGACCCAGCGTGTAGTAGAGCCGGCTGATCCCACCGGCCGCCGTGATCGTGAGCCCAACGGAGTAACCCGAGTTTCCCAGGAGAAACGACTTGCCGGCGACCTCGAGCGGATAGTTCACCTCGGCGGTACGCCGCTCCGGCACGCTATCCGGAGCGGCGCGAACACTCGTGTGCGCCACCGCCCGGGTCAGCACATCGCCTTCGTAGATGAACTCCAGGTCATCAAGTACGAACTGCGCTCCGCTGTACACACTTCCGAAGCGAGGTTCACGCGATACGAATAGATAGTCCCCTGCCGCGTCCGTGAACGTCTGGCTCTCGGTGACCAGCGCTGTCCCTCGAAATGTCGTGAGCGCGCTCACGACAACGCCTGCCGCGGTGATCACCAATGCCGCGTGGAAGATCATCGAGCCCCAGAAGCCGATGTACCCCCCGCGGGCGAAGAGTCTCCAGCTCCCGCCGCCGTCCTCTTGCGATGCCCACCTCACACTCCCGGGTACGCGGCTCAAGCTCGCGACCACGACCGAAGCGACGGCCAGCGGCTCTTCGGCGTCTGCTAAACAGCTCACGGTCGGCAGCAAGCCCGAGACTCCGGCGGGAACGGTCACCGCGCGCGAACGCGCCCCACGTCGCGCCAGACGATTCACCGTGCACGCGATGGCGTTCGCGGTGAGCAGCAGCAGCAGCGCGATGAAGTACCAGGTGGCGAAGAGGTCGTTCAGCCCGAGCGCCTCTCCGGCCTGGGCAAGCGGCCCGGTCACACCCCGCCAGTCGCGAATCTGTTCAGCGGTGAGAATCGCATCTTGCGGGTAGGCCATCCCCACGAGCGACAGCACTGTGACCGCAGCGATCAGGACAGCGGCCGTCCGGGTACCCGAAAGCAGCGCCCATGCCCTGCGCGGCAACGTCCTGTCTTGTGTCGATGGCCCGGAACCGCCCGCCGCGCGGCCGTGGTCGTCTGCTGCATGCCGGTCGTCTGTACCCACGTCGCAGCCCCTAGAACGGCAGTTCGAAATAGTGGTAACTCATGAAAGGGACGAGCGCCAGCAGCCAGTACATCGACACCATGCCCAGATATGCCGCCGAGTACAAAATGGCGAGCCTCAAGCCCCGCCAACCGTAGAATATCCGCGCATGCATCGCTAACCCCAGCACGATCCACGTGATAAGGCCGAGTACCTCGACCATATCCCAGCGCCATGTCTCCCCGAACAGCAGCCACGAGTACCATGCCCCTGTGGCGAGCACCGCCGAAACCCCCACGAACGAGTAGGTCACCGCCTGCATGACCATCTCGTCGGCCCACTTGCGGCTCGGAAGTGCGGCCGCCATGGGGAGAGCGCGACCGCGCTTGTCCTCCCACGCACGCACGACGGACAGCACGCAGGCCCATACCGCGGCGGTCGCCGCGAAGAAGGCGATCCACGCCACGAGCGCGTGCAATTCGACCCAGAGACTGCGCTCGCTGATGGTCAGTGCCATACGATCGGTCTTGAAGAACACGCCCCACACGATGACGATGACCGATGTCGGCAGGACGCCCACGGGAAGCGAGCGCCATTCGCGCACACGCCGTAGCAACAGCGTACCGACGATAAGGAACCATGCACACGCCATGCTGTACTCGAAGCTCCCCATGACCGGAGGATGTCCGATAGCCTGCCAGCGCCAGGCGATGCCGGCGGTCTGGGAAGCGAAGCCGGCCCACATCCCGCCGGTCGAGGCGAGTTTGAGCCACCGAGACGGACGTGTGAGCGAGGTCAGCTCAGCCGCCCATGCCATCGCGTATAGGACCGCGGCCGCCGCGGTGAGGACTACTTCCGGCAACAAGGCGGTCATTTCGCGGCTTCCTCCGAGTCCCTGTCAAGCTGGGCATCATCGAGGCGATCGGCTCCGAGAGCTCTCGCGATGCTATCGACGACCCTCGCACTCCACGCCGACTGCCAGAACTCCGCAGCCGCCCCCACGCGTACGATACTCCCGGCGGCGCTCTCCTCGGCGGCGACCGCCACGAACCGCTGGCGGAAGACAACGCGCAGGATCAGACCGGTCATTCCGATTAGGAGCGCCGCTACGAACCACGGGACGCCGGGGTTGCGCACTATGCGGACTTCCGCGTAGTAG
>CAMTXY010000296.1:0-2077 GCA_947085795.1 uncultured Actinomycetes bacterium
GGTCGCGGCTCCGTTCGACTGGCGGTTCACCCGCGACGACCTCGCGGCGCTCATGGGTCGGCTCGACAACAGCGGGACGGCACGTGCTGCGGCATGAGCGGAGGTGTTTACGTTAGCGAACTTACAGTCCAGAGTACTAGGCATCGTCGTCTGGAAGCGGCTGGCTCACGCATATGCGGTCCGTGTAATCCTCCACTGCATCCATCCAGGACCAGTACGCCCAGCCCAGAGGCGGCACGTGCGCTTCGTTCATGCACGATCCCGGTATGTGGAGATACGGTCAGATGCCGCCCGGGGCACTCCGAGTCAGCCAGATGGCCGAACGCACAATACGAACGCCAGGCCGCCCCGTCCGACGGCGCCAGACGTCCCGGCGGCGCCGCTCGCCGGGCGCAGGATGCATCGGGCGGGCAAGTTCGATGCGCAAGCGGCGTCTTTGATGTGCGAGCCTTCACTCTCCCCACTCCCACACATCCGCCTTCACGCGCTCGTAGTTCGCGTCGAGCTCGGGGCCCATGAGGACGAGCGCGGCGATGCGGCGCACCATCTCTGTGACGTAGCGCGCCTCCTCGGGCTTCAAGTCGCGGCCGAGCAGCGCGCGCTCGCGGTAGGAGAGCCACTTCTTGATCACCTGGTAGCCGCCGATGGTGTAGCGCCACACGCATCCCGGCACACAGCGCCAGTACGCCACGTCGTTGAGGTAGACGTCGTAACACGTCTCGCCGAGGAGGGCGACCGCCTGGTCGCGCGACATGCCGAGGGATTCGGCGTGCTCGGCGATGGCGGCGAGTTCGCCGGCGGTGTAGTCGCGCTCGGCGAGCTTGCCGGTCGAGGGCATCGTGATGCCGCCCTTGCCAGCGATACCCCAGCGGGCGGTCACCGCGAGGTCGGTGGAGGGGTCAAGCGCGCCGGTGCCCGATCGAGACAAGACGCCGAGTTTGGGGCCGCGCTCGAGGCGAGTGGATGGGTTCAGCAAGGATGCGACGCTGGCTCCGAGGCTCGCCGAAGCAGCGAGAGTGCTGGGCGACGAAGGCAAAGGGAGGCGTGGCCAGTCCTGCGCAAGTCCGTCGGCGTTCTCGCGTGCGTAAGCACAGCCGTGCATGATTGCGACGCAGTGCCAAAGGAGACTCTTCGCGTCAGCTTCGACTGTCGGCAGATACTCAGCAGCTTGGGACGACAGATTGGGGTGCGTCTGCTCGTCCGAAAGCAGCTGATCAGCTGGGCCGACGAGACTGACAGGAAACACCGAGGCGCCTCTGTCCATGAGATCAAGGCAGCCAACGTCGGTGATTACTTGAGGTCTGGACCAGTCGCGTCGCGGCTTCTGCTGACTCACGATTGCTGGGGTGAGCTCATCGACATTCGGCACGTAATCCACGCGCTTTTCGTCGAGCAGTTTCGTGTCGGGTTCCCAGTACAGCCAGCGCACATCCAGCGGCCGGTAGGCGTACCGGATAATCTGCGCTGGCACGAAACCTTTGTCCATCAGGACTCGGCGCGTCGCGAGCGGGTCGAACCTGTCCCGCGAGCGCATCACATCCGGCCAGCGTGCCGTGATCTCGCCATCGCTCACGGTAGGATCCAGATACGTCCGCACTCGTTCCTCGAGCCGCTCGCGGTCGATATCGATAACGAAGCCGTCCCGGCTGGTCTTCACTCCGGGAAACGACACCGGGAAGAGCTCCGGCAGCTTAGGCCATCCCAAGTAGCCGGCCGCGACGGATGCCGGCCGGAAGGACAGTCCGAGCGACAGCTCGGGCTCGTGGTGCACGAAGCCGCCGGGCGTCGCACCCCCAGCACGCTCCAGCTCCTGGCGCTTGGTTGCGCCCCACCACTCTCGGTACTCGACACCCGTCGCCGCGCCGCTGCCGCGAACGAGCATCCCGATCGCCGTCCCAACCTGAATGCCTTCGCGGTTCTTCTGGGTCGAGAAGACGCTCGGGTCGGGCTTGCCCTCGGGCGTGAGCTTGCCGGTCCGGTACTTGTCGCCGTTGAGGTTGTCGATCCAGATGCCATCGAAGACTTTGAGAAAGCGCTCGCGCATCCCGGTGAACGACAGGCTGTCGAGCCAGCTGTA
>CAMTXY010000297.1:0-3082 GCA_947085795.1 uncultured Actinomycetes bacterium
CTGGCGGCATTGGATGTGCTGGAAGTCCCGGAGCACCCCGAGACCTCCACGATATCGACGGTCATCGCGGTGGATGGCGGGAGCACTGAGGCCTCGGTTCGCAAGGAGTTTCCGTCGGCATCCGTAACCTTTTTCAACTTCGGTCCTCTGATGCTCGCGCTCAAGGACCTGCGCGAACTCGATGCTCAGGAGTTCATCTTCCCGGAGGATCTACGCAAGCTGAAGAAGATCGAGAGATTCTCTCTGGCCATGCCCACCCGGAACGTAGCGCTGAAGGGAATGCCCGGCCTCGCGGCTTCCTTCCGGAGGACACTGCACGAGTTCGTCGAGCAGCCGCGGCCCAGTGACTCACCATTGGGCGACACGATGCGCTGGCTTCTCTTCCGAGGTTGGAGCGACGGACCGAAGTTGGCCTGGACGCTTCCGCAATGCCCCAATGGGTGCAGCGAGAAGGACATCCACCTAGTGCCGAACACTCCTCCCGAGACTGTGTGTCCCGCATGTGGAGGACCCGTCTACACCATTGATGTGTTGCGACTTCATGAGCGGATCGAAGAGGAGCAGGGTGCCGGCGCGGTGACGTCGTATCTGCTGACAACGCTCGAGCAGGTTGTCATGACACATGTGATTCGGAGTGTGCTCGCACTCAAGAAATCGTTGGTGAACGAGCTACTGTTCATCAAGGACGGCCCGCTGGCGTTCTTCGGCGTCGTTGCACCACTGCGCAAGCCCATGCAGGAGCTATGCGACTATCTCGACGGCACGGACGGGAAGCCGCTGCTGCGTGTTGTCGGTGTTGAGAAGAGTGGCGCGTTTGTGGAACACGCGCTCGCCGTTGAGAAGACGCTGCCGAATGGCACCGCATTGCCACTGCGGAACGACTACATCTACAAGTACATCATCCCGGGCGGCGGGGCCGAGGAATACGGCTTCAACACTTACTACGGCCGCAAACTCATCTTCAAGAGCCACCGAGGCGATGTGTACGTTTGCACCATTCCGGTTCGTGGCGACTGGGCAGATCAGGCCAACGTTCTCTCGCAGATAGTGGAGCCGTTGTCGGTGATTTCCGCATTGCGCTGCTCGATGTACGAGAACGCCCTCGTCCCTGTCGCGCTTGCCAACAAGCTCGTGTCGCTATCAGACTTCCCGAGCACCAGAATACTCGCGGCATTCGCTCGTGCCGAGGTTGACTGCTAGCTGAGCTGGCGGCGCTGTTCAATTCCGCTCGGAGGTTTGAGCTGCGCTTTCCGCGATTTCCGCCTCGTGCCCTCCACGGCTAGAATCCGTAGGAGTCATCCGAGGCGGTTGGAGGCCCTACGTGACCCGTCAGTACGATCCGCACGCGATAGAGGAGAAGTGGCAGAGCGCCTGGGAGCGCGACAACCTCTACGCGGCGACCGAAGACCGCGGCAAGCCCGCGTACTACGTCCTCGAGATGTTCCCGTACCCCAGCGGCGACATCCACATGGGTCACGTGCGCAACTACACCATCGGCGACGTGGTGGCGCGCCATCTGACGATGCGCGGGTACACGGTGTTGCACCCGATGGGCTGGGACGCGTTCGGGCTTCCCGCAGAGAACGCAGCGATCAAGGGCGACACGCATCCTGCCACCTGGACGCACGTCAACATCGACAAGCAGAAGGCCAGCTTCAAGCGGATGGGGTTCGGGTACGACTGGGACCGTGCCGTCGTCACGTGCGACGAGGACTACTACCGCTGGGGCCAGTGGATCTTCCTGAAGTTCTGGGAGCGCGGTCTAGTCGAGCGGAAGATGTCGCCGGTCAACTGGTGTCCGAGCTGCAAGACGGTCCTTGCCAACGAGCAGGTCTTGGGTGATGGCGAGTGCTGGCGCTGCAAGAGCGTCGTGAAGAAGCGCGACTTGGAGCAGTGGTACTTCAAGATCACCGAGTACGCGCAGGAGCTCCTCGACGATCTCGATACGCTGTCGGGCTGGCCGGAGCGCGTCAAGACCATGCAGGCCAACTGGATTGGTCGCTCCGAAGGCGCCGAGGTCGAGTTCACGCTCTGCGACGCCGACGGCGAGCCGACCGACGAGACCATCACCGTGTTCACCACGCGCCCCGACACGCTGTTCGGGTGCACGTTCTTCCTGCTCGCGCCGGAGCACCCGCTCATGCACGAACTCGTTCACGGGACCGGCTATGCGGCAGAGGTGATGGCCGTGGTCGAGGCGGCCGCGCGCGAGACCTCGGTCGAGCGTTCGATGGGTGAGCGCGAGAAGCGAGGCGCGTTTGCGGGCCGCTACGTCGTCAATCCGGTCAACGGCGAGAAGGTGCCGGTGTGGGTCGCCGATTACGTGCTCATGGAGTACGGTACCGGCGCGGTCATGGCGGTGCCCTGCGGAGACCAGCGCGACTTCGAGTTCGCGCGCGCCTACGGCCTGCCGATCCCGCCGGTGGTCATCGCCGAGGACGATCCGCTGCTCGAGCGTCTTCGCGATGCGCGTGAGCGCGTGATCGACGACGTGCCGTGGGAGTGCGCCTACGACGGTCCGGGCATCATGGTGCAGTCTGGGGAGTTCACCGGGACGCCTACCGGCAAGGGCGGCGAGGGTGTGCACCGGGTCATCGAACGGCTCGAGACGCTCGGCAAGGGTGAAGCGTCGATTAATTTCCGCCTGCGCGACTGGCTCATCAGCCGCCAGCGTTACTGGGGCAACCCCATCCCCGCGGTGCACTGTCCGGCGTGCGGGCTCGTGCCGGTTCCCGAGACCGAGCTTCCCGTACGCCTGCCGCGCGAGGTCGACGTCACGAAAGGCGAGACGCTCGCGGACCACCCGGAGTTCTACGAGACGACGTGCCCGGCGTGCGGTGGCGCAGCCCGGCGCGAGACCGACACGATGGACACGTTCACCTGCTCGTCCTGGTACTACCTGCGCTACTGTGACGCGCGCAACGACACTGCGATCTGGGACAAGGACAAGGCCGACTACTGGATGCCGGTCGACCAGTACATCGGCGGCATCGAGCATGCGATCCTGCATCTGCTCTACTCGCGCTTCTTCACGAAGGTCTTCCGCGATATGGGTCTGGTCGACTTCGCTGAGCCGTTCACC
>CAMTXY010000298.1:0-2850 GCA_947085795.1 uncultured Actinomycetes bacterium
GTAGTCGAAATCTTCGGTCCGCACCGTTTGCTCGCCTCGCTCTCTTAGCCGGTATCAGTCCTGCGGCACGTCAGTGCACCTCTCGGCGCAACAGGATACCGCATGCCGAGGCGTGCCGGACACGCCCTCGCCTCGGCGTATGAGTACACGCACCCGCAGTAGTTCTGGCGGTACATGCCGATCTCGCGCGACCGTCGGGTGGCCTCGGGGTAACGCGCGGTGAAGTCGTGGTGCACGTAGACGAGTTCGGCGTCACGCGCCACGGCCTCTCCGGCATCTCGTATCGCCTCAAGATCCTGATACGGGCTGACGGTGAGCGTCGTGGCGATCGCATCGAACCCCTCCACAGCGGCCGACTCAGCGGTCATGCGCAGACGCAGGGCGAAGCACCTCCGACAGCGCGACGCCGGATCTTCCTCGACGCCCGCGACCGCCTCGGCCCACGACGCCGGGTCGTAGGCGATCTCGCGTACCGGGATGCCTGCAGCGGCCGCGTACCCCCGCAACGTGTCTCGGCGGCGTTCGTACTCCTTCGCGGGGTGGATGTTGGGGTTGGCGAACGCGATCTCGACGTCGTGGTCGCGGACGAGAGCGTCGAACGGTTCGAGCAGGCACGGGCCGCAGCAGGCGTGCAGCAGCACCCTCATCGCTCTCTCCTGTCGTCGGGGGCGGGTACGCGTGATGTCTCGATGGTACACCCGGCCGGACGATGCTGGTGCGAAGCGGCCGGCATGCTCACAAGCCGGCCGACGTGACGCCGAGGGTGACCAACCCGAAGCCGATGAACACCGCGCCTGAGACCCGAGCGACGACACGCGGGGGCATCCGCGTTCCGATCGCCGCGCCCAGCAGGACCACCAACCCGTTGACGAGCAGCATACCAGTGGTCGAGCCGAGCCAGACGGCGAGCAACGTCTCCGGAGTTCCGGCGACGATGGACGGCGCTTCGGTGAACAGCGCGAGCGTGCGAGCCGCAGCCCCCGGGTCGGCGGCGATCGACATCGTCAGCAGCTGCGTCTTGTCGCCGAACTCGGCGAGGAAGAACGCGGCCGCGACCCCGAGGACCGGGCCGAACCGAGCCGCGCGTGACGCCTCCTCGGCGATTTCAGCATCGTCGGTCCCCGAGCGCGCGGACCACAGGCTCCAGACGCCGAAACCGACGAACAGGACGCCGGTCACCACCCCGAGCACGGTGTCGGGAACCAGGCAGCCGACGGTCGCGCCGACACCGACGGCAAGCGCCTGCAGCGCGAGAACGGCCACTGTCACTCCGAGCAACACCTGCCAAGCGCGGTAGCGTACGGCGAGCACGAGTGTGAGCATCTGCGTCTTGTCGCCGAGCTCGGCGACCGCGACGAACGCTGTCGCCACGAGGTACGCGATGAGCATCGCGCCGGACTCCTTTACAACGAGACGGCTCGGAAACGTGCGTAGGCGGCCCGCCGGGGCCGCCTACGGTGAAGTGCATGCGACGAGTGGAGCGTTTATCCCCTACGAACGCTGCTCGCCTGAAGCTTGCCGTTCTGGCCGGTCGTGACCTCGAAGACGACGGCCTGACCCTCGTCGAGGGTCTTGAAACCCTCCATGTCGATCTCACTGTAGTGGACAAAGAGGTCCTCACCGTCCTCACGGGAGATGAAGCCGTAGCCTTTGTCCGGATTGAACCACTTCACAGTACCTTCGGGCATGCCACTCATCCTTCCGCCCCGTCTCGCGGGGTCACGCTCATGCGACCCGATTGCCCGGTTGCGCGAGCCGTGCCCCGTCAACGCGTGAGCGGAAACGCCGGTCTTGCATCGTGCGAATTCGTGTCGCTGATCCACGGAGCCGCCTCGGCCCCGTGAAGATTCTGGCACAGGGAACCGAGGCAGGCAACAGGAGTCATTCGTCACCGTATGAACCAGTCGCATCTGCCCGCACGCGCTGGGAACGCGCAACAACGAAAAGTGCGACGACGGCCACCGCAAGAGCTCCGAGCAACACAGGCATCAGCAATGAACCTGAGCCCGGTGAAGCGGTGATGCCCGCCCGGCGGTACGCGACGGACACCGCGTACTCGGAACCCGGCTCGAGGCGTACGGATGTGAGCGTGTAAAGACTCTCGCCCGCCGAGTTGGTCTGGGGCGGGCCGGAAGCATCGGGCCGCAGGCGCACGTCGACGTTGCGCGGCGGGATGCGCACGCCGAACGAGATCTCCCCGGTGGCGACGGTCTGGAGCCACTGCAGCGAGGTGGTGATGTCGTTTCCGGAGATGTTCATGATCCCGTACGTCGCGTCGTACTGGACCGTCAGGGTCTCCTCGGCGGTGAACTCGATCGCCTGACCCCCGACCCCTTCCACGATAGTGAACTCGCGCAACAAGTCGTCCTGGGGAGACCCCCCGGTCACCTCGCCGGCCCAGAACACACGAGCGCCAGCAGGCAGCGGCAGACGGACGGTGGCCGGCAGCGGCGTGCCTTCGGGCAGTTTCACGCCGACGATGAGGACGTTCGTGCCCGGCTCGGCCTCGGGCATGAGCTGGACCTCGAGGGTGACGTCGTCAAGCGGTACCGGCTTGGCTTCGGCGGCACCGGGAAGTACCAGGGCAAGCAGGGTGAGCGCGAGCGCCGCTTGAAGCCGCGCGCGCCGTGTGCGGGAGAAGCGCATGGGCAACCGCCTTACCAGTCGGAGACACGAATGAAGCGCCGGACGTGCAGATTATCTATTCTACCGAATCACCCCTTCACGATCTCGAGCAGCCCCTTGAACTCGTCGGTCCCGGCTCGCCCGACCGCCTCATAGAGCACCGATTCGGAGTGCGTCACGACCACGTTGGTCGCACGGAGCCGGGCCAGTGCGATCTCGTGAGCA